>CAMLKY010000563.1 GCA_946480545.1 uncultured Acidobacteriota bacterium | reverse complement strand
GTGAACGTGTTCTGGCTCGATCTCGCACCGTTAACCGAAATTGCGACGACGTTCGCCTGGCCATCTGGATTCGTCGTACCGACATAAACCTGATCCGCGAGGTTACTTGAAACACCCGGAGCAAGAGTTAGAAGCTGGACGAAGTTACGATTGTTGATCGGGAGTTCCCTGGCCTGATCGCCGTTGATCACGGTAGATGCCGTAGGCGTGTTGAGTTCCACCGAGACGCGGTCCGCTTCGATTGTTACAACCTCGGCGACATTTCCGGCCTCAAGAGCGATCTCGATATTGCGACGCTGTCCAACGTCGACCTTGACGCCGGTGCTTACCGCTTTCTTAAAATTTGGTGCCTCGACAGTGATGGTGTAGGTGCTGACCGCGACGTTCGGCGCGCTGAACTCGCCGTCCTCGTTTGTTGTGAGTGTTCTTACAACGAGGTTGTCTTTCGTCGGGTCGGTGATCGTCACGGTCGCTCCCGGGACAACGGCTCCCGCGGCGTCTTTGACGGTTCCAACTATCGAGCCTGTGATTTCCTGTCCCAGAACGAACCCGCTAAGGCAAAGGGCGATAGCAAGTGCGAACAGAATCGAACTCAATGGTTTCTTGCTCATCATAGTGTTTCTTCCTCTTCCGAAAAGTTAACAGAGTATGGCAGCTAGCTATAAGGATAATTTAGGTTTTCGGAACTTTATCCAAAATTTCGTTATCGATAGTGACGCACAAAACCGACCCACCTAACGTAAATCCTTGAAATGAACAGTTGTTACTAAAAGTGAATGCTTGAGAGTTTTCTTATAACTCGAAAACTACTATTTGTAAAGCAAATAGGGTGCCCGCCTCTTCTCGAAAGCTTCGAGTCCATTTCGCCACGCCCGCTCGATCATTTCAGGGCTCTCGCCGCGTTTCACCAGCTCGAGCATTGCACCATTGACCAGCAGCCGGCCGTACCGGTCGACCTGCCAGTCGTTGGGATAAAGCTTTCGAAGAGCAGCCGCGATCTCGATACCTGTTCTCAGCGGCTCGAACGCGTTGCGGTCGATGACAATTATGTTAACGCCCCTTAGTTGCTCGTCCTTAAAGACCGAGGCGTTCGGCTTGAAACGGATCGGCACAAAGCGCACGCCCTTGAGATTTCGCTCATTCAGATACTTCGCGAGCTTCTGCCCGTCCAACCACGGCGCTCCGATGATCTCGAACGGCGTGTCGGTTCCGCGTCCTACACTTAAGTTGGTGGTCTCGAGCAGGCCGATGCCGGGATAAAGCGTTGCCTCGGCCAACGACCGCATGTTGGGCGAAGGGTTGATCCAAGTCTGGCCGGTTTCGTCGAACCACATCGAACGCGACCAGTTCTCCATCTTGATCACACGCAGGTCAGCCCCGATATTGCGCTCCGCATTCATGAGTTGGCCGAGCTCGCCGATCGTCATTCCGTACCGGACCGGGATCGTGTGTGCTGCGATAAAGGAGAGTTTGTCCTCCTCGGCGAGTGAGCCTTCGACATCGATGCCGTTGATCGGATTCGGCCGATCGAGAACGTACACCGGGATCTTCGCCTTGGCTGCTTCCTCCATCACGTTCTTCAAGGTCGCGGTGTAGGTGTAGAAACGAGCGCCGATATCCTGGATGTCATAAACGATCGCGTCTAGATCCTTGAGATGCTCGGGCTTCGGCCGGCGCATACCGTCCTTGTAAAGCGAGTAGACCGGCAGCCCCGTCTTTTCGTCTTTGGTGTCATCGATCTTCTCGGTATCAAGCTCGCCACGAATGCCGTGCTCGGGTGCGAAGAGCGAAACGAGCTTCACGTTCTTCGCTTCATGGAGAACATCGATCGTCGGTTTGCCGGCGAAGTTGCGTCCAGTGTGATTTGTAACAAGACCGACGCGCTTGCCTTCGAGATCTTTAAAGTTGGTCTTCTCGAGAATGTCAACGCCGTTCAAAACGATTGCGGATTGCGGATTGCGAATCGCTGAATTCGTCCTGTTGGTAGCCTCAACCTGGGCTTTGAATCGAGGGATCTGCGCTGCAACAGCGGCGTTGTATCGCGCTTCGGCTTCTTTCCATCTCTCGATAGGCGCGTCTTCGATCGCGGACGCGACGATCGTCGCGACCCTCGCCCGCAGAGGCGTAACATCGCCTTTACCGTCAGGATGAACGCGATTCGAGAGGAAGATGACGAAAGTCTCCGACGTAGGATCGATCCAGATGCTCGTGCCGGTAAAGCCTGTGTGCCCGAACGACCCGAGCGGGAACAATTCGCCGCGATTCGATGAGAACGAAGTGTTGATGTCCCAGCCAAGCCCGCGAGTCGCTCCGTCTTCGGCGACTACGTAAGGACGCGTCATGAGGGCGATGATTTGGGGGGAAAGGATCCGGTTCGGAGTGCGGCCTTCAGGCCGTTTCTTCAATCCCGGATTCCGGGATCGACCGTTGTCAGTACCACCTGCGTTAGCGGGTGGGTCGACGACGGCCCGCCCGCTCACGCGGACGGTACCGACTGGTGTGGCCGG
>CAMLKY010000562.1 GCA_946480545.1 uncultured Acidobacteriota bacterium | reverse complement strand
GGGTCGTCGACGGTGAGGGCAAGAAGCAATCGAAGTCGCTAGGCAATGTAACTGCGCCGCAGGAGATCATCGACAAGTCGGGCGCTGAGATCCTTCGTCTATGGGCGGCCGCGGTGGATTATACCGAAGACGTGCGCTGCTCTGACGAGATCCTGTCGCGCGTCGTCGACGCCTATCGCAAGTTTCGGAACACTTTGCGGTACGCGCTGGGAAATCTCGATGGGTTTGATCCGGAACGCGACGGAGTTTCCGAGAAGGAGATGCTCGAGATCGAACGCTGGGCGATCGCGGGATTGCACGATGTGAGCGGCCGGGTTTTGACGGCCTACGAAGCCTACGACTTTCAGTCGGCTTACAACGCGCTTTACAACTTCTGCACCGTGGCGCTCTCGGCGCGATACTTCGACATCATCAAAGACCGCCTCTACATCTTCGCTCCACGGTCGCTTGAGCGGAGATCGGCACAGACCGCCTTGTACAAGATCACGGACACGCTGTGCCGCCTGCTGTCGCCGATCCTCGTGTTCACTTCGGACGAAGCCTGGGAGAATCTCCCGGCGCGGCAACAGCCTTCGGTGCACATCGCTGAGTTTGCGAAAACCGAAACACCCGACGTCGAGCTGCTTTCGCGATGGGAAAGGATCTTTGCGATACGCGATCAGGTGATGAAGGCTCTTGAAGAAGCCCGCAACGCTAAAGAGATCGGTTCATCCCTCGAGGCAAAAGTCGTTCTGACAACGGACGCCGAGACGACACGCTTCCTGCTCGATTACTTTGAACTGTTGAGATATATTTTCATCGTCTCGCAGGTCGAGGTCCGCGAGGGTGAAGGGCCGGCCGTCGAGAGCGTAAGAGCCGATGGTCAAAAGTGTGAACGCTGCTGGAATTATTCGATCCGGGTCGGCGAGTTTGAACAGTATCCGACGGTTTGCGAGCGCTGCAATGCGGCCTTGAGCGAGATCGAGAGATCGGCGACTGTGTGATCCGCTTTCTTTCGTCCCTTCCGTGTATTCAGTGGTTACTCTTTTAGCCACTGAGTACACGGAAGGCACTGAATGAGACGATCCACCCCCAACTATGAAAAAAATACTCACGCTCGCCCTGATCGCAGTAGCCGCCGTTGCAGCAAATTCGGCCTCGCAGACGGTGTACACTCCGGAAAAGGGTTCATCGGAGCGTAAAGCAATTCTCGATGCGCTCAGAATCCCGGTCGAACGCGATCTCAAACAGAAGATCGTTTTTGTAGCGAACGATTTCAAGGTTCAGGGAGCGTGGGCGTTTGTCGGCAGCGCACCCCAGTCGGTGGACGGAGGTGAGCCCGACTATGCTGGCACAAAATACGCGGACGCTTACGATTCCGGAGCGTTCGACAACAATTTCTTTGCGCTGCTCAGGAAAACCGGCGGCAAATGGAAAGTGGTCAAGTACGCGATCGGGTGCACGGATGTTTGTTATTTGGATTGGTGGCGGACGCATCGCGCGCCGCGCGGTATTTTTCCACACACAGAATAATCTCTGAACCCGTCGGCGGCTCAATCTCGTAGAAGTTAGAAAGGAAGGTTTAGCTAATGAAGAAGTATCTACTGTTTATCGCACTCATAGTCTCTCTGTTTTCTATCCACGCACTCGGGCAGGCGTCAGACAAAGACGCGGTGCGCGTCCCGCTCGAGAATTACATCAAAGGTCATGCGACCGGCGATGGCGAATTCATGCGGAAGGCTTTTCACACGGAAGGTAATCTGATCTTTATCCGTGACGGGAAATATTCGACGCGGTCGTTTGCCGATTATATCGGCGGCTTTACCGGTAAACCGGCGGCGGATGAGGCCGGCAGGAAACGATCTATCGAGTCTATCGATGTCGCGGGAAATGCGGCCTCGGCGAAGATCGTTTTGGATTATCCGACGACGAGATTTGTCGATTACATGTCGTTGTTGAAGATCAACGGTGAATGGAAGATCGTCAACAAGATCTTTTACGCCGAGCCAAAACAGAAACCGGCGGACGGCCTTAGTGCACAGTGAATAAACGGGACATCATCTGGAAACTTGCGTACCTCGCCATTGCCGGCGGGGTTTTTCTGATAGATCAGAGCACCAAGGCATGGGCGGTCCGGCGGTTGAGGTTAGGTGACGATATCTCGGTGATAAACGGATTCCTTAATCTGGTCTACGCGCAGAACCCGGGCGTCGCGTTCTCGATGCTCGATGATCATGGTGACACGGGGCGTTGGGGGCTCTCGATCGTGGCTCTCGTTGCCGGGGCGCTTGTCCTGTACTTCTTTTGGCGGACACCGCGTAGCGACGACCGCATCCTCGGCGCGCTTGCGCTGCTGCTCGCCGGTATCATGGGGAACGTCACCGATCGGCTACGGCTCGGATTCGTCATCGACTTTATAGATGTGCAATTCGGCTCGTGGCACTATCCGACGTTCAACGTCGCCGACATGTCGATCTGTGTCGGCGCCGGGCTGCTGATAATCGACATGTTCCTGAGCAAGCGGAAGAAGGCCGAGCCCCAGCCGT
>CAMLKY010000561.1 GCA_946480545.1 uncultured Acidobacteriota bacterium | reverse complement strand
TCGCCACCCGTTTCGCGATGGGCGATCATGGCCGAAGCGCTGTACACCATCATCGTACCGAACAGTGCGAGTCCGGTTGCAATGGCGAACATAAACCAATCTGTGCGCAGTCTGCTTGTCATCCTCTCAAGCGCCGAACCTAGCCAGCGGCGCGATTTTCATTCCGCATTCCCAACACGGCCGTCTTAAATACCTCTCCCCTGTGCTCGAAGCTCCTGAACATATCGAAGCTCGCACAAGCCGGTGCGAGGAGCACCGAATCTCCCGGCTCCGCTGCCGCGTAACTCTTAGCGACCGCGTCCTCCATCGAATCTGCTCGCACGATACTGCTGTGAGCGCGTAACTGCGATTCGATGTTGTCGGCGTCCTCGCCGATCACGACGAGTGCGCGTACAGATCGTTCGATCAGATCGATCAGCGGCGAATACGGTGCGTTCTTCCCGCGGCCGCCAAGTATCAAAATGGTCTTCCCATCGGACTCACTCAATGCCTCGAGCGCCTTCGACGTCGCATCGACCGACGTCGCCTTCGAGTCGTTATAGAACTTTACGCCTTCGATCTCATCGACAAATTCGATCCGGTGCTCGACGCCTTTGAAGTTGGCGATCGTATCGCGCATCGATTCAGGATCGGCTCCGCACGCGAGGCCCGCCGCTAATCCGGCCAGCACATTCTCCACATTGTGAAGGCCTCGAAGAAATATCGCGTCACGGTTCGTCAGTACCTTCTCTTTACCGTTCGCACGGCAGACGAGATCACGGTCGCGTAGAAACAGTCCTTCTTCCAGCTCCTTTCGCACGCTGAAGAACACGACATTTGCCCGAAGTCCCGACTTCCATGACGAAGTAACATCGTCATCCGCATTCAGCACAGCGACATCGTCGGAAGTCTGGTTCATGAAGATACGGTGCTTCGCGCCCGCGTAATCGGCAAACGAATCGTAACGGTCCAGATGGTTCGGCGTGACATTCAGGCAGATCGCAACATTGGCACGAAATTCCTTGATCGTTTCGAGTTGGAAACTGGAAAGCTCCGCTACGGTCCAGGTCTCATCTGTCGCGCCTTCAGCCAGACTCAGGAGCGGCGTACCGATATTGCCGCCTACCTGGGTTGGTATCCCCGCGTTCTTCAATAACTCGCCGATCAGCGTTGTCGTCGTAGTCTTGCCGTTAGACCCGGTGATCGCGACGATACGACCTTTCATGAAACGGTACGCGAGCTCGACCTCTCCGATAACCTCGCCGTCCTTGCGGTCGACGTACCGGGCTGGGATCGTGTTGGTAGGTACGCCGGGCGATATCACGACAAGATCGATCTGATCCAGCAGCCACGACGGGATGTCGCCCGATACCAATCCGACATTGTGCGTCTCTTTCAAAGACCTCGCCGCATCGCTCCACTCCTCGACAGGCTTTCGATCGTGCAGCGCGACAACCGCTCCTCTGTCGGCCAAAAACCGGGCAGCGACAATGCCGGATTTTCCTGCCCCGAGAATCAAGGTTTTTCGCGCCGTAGTAATCACTTTCTTTCGAGTCAATTTGCCATAGCAGCACCAGTCATTACCTTCCGCGTTAGCGGATGGGTCAGACGCGGCATAGCGTCACTTCGTGGCGATGACGCCACCCGCTATCGCGGGTGGTACCGACTCGTGTTGTAACCGCACGATATACCACCGCAGCCGGGGCTTTCACCGCAATTTCAAAGTCGACAAACTCAACAACGCGAACAACACCGCGACGATCAAAAAGCGAAATACGATCTTCGGCTCTTTCCATCCGGTCATCTCGAAGTGATGATGGAGCGGGGTCATCTTGAAAATGCGCCGGCCGGGTTGGCCGCCGCGCTTTGTCAGCTTAAAGACCGATACCTGCAACATCACCGAGATCGCCTCGAGAATGAACACACCGCCGATGAACGGCAGAAGGAATTCCTGCTTGGTCAGGATCGCAACGGTGCCCAATGCTCCACCGATCGCTAGCGATCCCACATCGCCCATGAACACTTCGGCCGGCGGCGAGTTATACCAGAGGAATCCGAGACTCGCACCGACCATTGCACCGCAAAATACTGTCAACTCCGCCGACGCAGGATTGAACGTGATGTCGAGATATTCGGCCCAGCGTCTGTCGCTTGCTACATAGGTCAGGGCGGTCAACGCGGCCATCGCGACGAATGTCACGCTCGTTGCCAGTCCGTCCAGTCCGTCCGTGAGGTTCACTGCGTTCGAAGATCCGAGCAGCACGAACGCGATGAATGCCAGATAGACGAACGGTCCGACATAGGTGATCGGGTTTGTCGGAGCCGCAGTCACCTTGAAGAACGGGATGCTCAGGTTCCAAGAATAATTTGTCAAAAAGAACAGTACCGCCCAAACGGCGACCGCCGTGATCAACTGCCCAGCAAGCTTTTGTCGCCCTGTAAGACCGAGGCTCCGTTTCTTGACGATCTTTATATAGTCGTCCGCAAACCCGACCGCCGCGAACAGCGTCGTCGCACCAAGTGCGAGCCAGAGAAACAAGTTATCGAGC
>CAMLKY010000560.1 GCA_946480545.1 uncultured Acidobacteriota bacterium | reverse complement strand
GCACGGGTGTCCAGAGCCGAGCCTTCGGGTCACAACCTTTGACTCCGGAGTGGTTGGCGGGTGCCGTCCGAACTCGTGCGGCGGCAGTATCCGCTTCAAGTTTGACGAGCGCAAGTGTTTTCCGTATAATTTGGGCTTTTCGGCTAGTGGTCGAAATGTCGACTTAGGCCGTCAGGGAGAATAAAGATGGGTTACGCAATTATAAGAACAGGCGGTAAGCAGTTCGCTGTCGAAGATGGGCAGACGGTCCGGATTCCCAGCATTGAGGGCGACGCAGGCTCCAAGATAGGCAGTGACGCGACTATCGATGCGACTGTTGTAAGCCACGGCCGGGCTGAGAAGATAATCGTCTTCAAGAAGAAGCGCCGTAAGCAGTACAAGCGGACGCAAGGACATCGCCAGGGTTATACCGAGGTTAAGATAGAGAAGATTTAGGAGTAGATCTGGCCCGTCTCACGTGCGGCTATGATCGGTAGATAATAATGGCTCATAAGAAAGGTGTAGGTTCATCAAGGAACGGCAGAGATTCGAACGCTCAACGGCTCGGGCTCAAGAAGTTTGGGGGTGAGAAGGTATTGGGTGGCAACATCCTCGCTCGTCAGCGCGGTACCAAATGGAAACCGGGGAACAATGTTGGACGAGGTAAGGACGATACGTTGTTCGCTCTGATCGAAGGCTTCGTGAAGTTCGAGAACAAGGGACAGCGAGGCAAGTTCATCAGCGTATACGCGGAGGGCTCGCCCGAACTGGAGCCGAAGACAGCCTAGTCTCGAAGGCGACCATCCATCAAGTTTGACCGCACGCGTCGATTCCGGCGCGTGCGTTTTCAATTTTAAAGCGCCCTCTGCTCGACTATAGAAAGATAATAAATTTACTAATTAAGTGAATATAAAATTAGTGGCTCTGTCGTGGTTGCAACGGCTCCCGGAAGGCGCTGGTTTCCGAACGCCAAATGCGAAAATGAGTTGCTCGGTTTTCCACATTTTTTCCACATTCGGCGTGCTTTCGTTTTCCACAAAGTTTCCACAATAGCTCGATAAAATAAGGGCGAAAGTTAAAGTGCTTTATACTTGACTCACTTTTTTTCCCGTGTAGAATCCATTACACAGTCGAAATTGCTTACGGGCGTTTTGACCGACACCTGGAGGTGGAGCTAGTACGGTGACGTACTGCTCGAGAACAGAAGGAGCGGAAAGCCGCTGTTCACGACGCCAGGGTCGAAGCCGAAAGGCTTCCGCGGGAAAGGTCATCGATCTTTCCTGTCACTCGGATAAAAACGAGTGACGCCCCTCGGAAATGATCAGCCGAACGGGTGCGAAGTCGCTCAAATGTCTTCGGACTATTGAGCCTCGTTGCCGGATACGTAACCGGCGGTGGAGGAAAAGCCACCACAACAAAAACCTAATGGCACCTTGCACCATCGAGTGCAGCATTTTGTGAAAACAATTTGGGTGCTGACCGGGAGCGACTCCCCGCAGAGTTGCTTTCGGAATATAAATCCCGCGATTCGAGTGTGTGCATGCTGGAATCGCAACACCTTTAGGACACTTCGGTGTCCATTAAGGAATCAAAAGCGTCGATTTGAGAAATCAGATCGGCGCTTTTGAATTTTCCACATCCTATTACCGGCTCTGGCAATGCAACCCGCGAAAATCTAGAATCTACATTCGAAACATGTTTATCGATCGAGCCAAGATCAAGGTAAAGGCGGGTGACGGTGGAAACGGTGTCACGGCCTTTCGCCGAGAGAAGTTTGTACCGCGGGGCGGACCGTCTGGCGGCGACGGTGGTGTTGGTGGCGATGTTTGGGTCGAGGCCGATGAGGGACTGAACACCCTTCTTCACCTCCGCTACAACCCGGAACACAAGGCCGAGCGCGGCAAGCATGGTGAAGGCTCTAATCGAAGCGGAAAGGACGGCGAATCGATAACCGTCAAAGTACCCGTCGGGACCCAGGTCTATGACCCGGGGTCCAATGAGCTCCTCTTCGATTTCACCGAGCCGGGACAAAGATACTTGGCGGCTAAGGGTGGTAAGGGCGGCTGGGGAAACGCGCATTTCGCTACGCCGACGCGCAGAGCGCCGAAATTTCATTACACTGGACGTCCTGGCGAGGAACGTGAATTACAGCTCGAGCTTAAGTTGATTGCGGATGTCGGGCTTGTCGGATTCCCAAATGCGGGCAAATCGACACTCATTAGCGTGATCTCGGCTGCTAAGCCCAAGATCGCCGATTACCCGTTCACAACGCTCGAGCCCAACCTCGGTGTGGTGGATATCGGGGAGTACAAGACATTTGTCGTGGCCGATATTCCGGGCCTGATCGAGGGTGCGTCCGAAGGAGCGGGTCTGGGCGATCGTTTTCTACGTCATGTCGAGCGTACGAAGCTGATCCTTCATCTGGTGGATGTGTCGTCCGGTTCAGGCCGTGATCCGGTGGAGGATTACGAAATAATCAATCGCGAACTTGCACAATATAACCGGGAGATGGCGGAGCGGCCCCAGATCGTCGTCGCAACAAAGATCGACGCGCTCGACGAT
>CAMLKY010000559.1 GCA_946480545.1 uncultured Acidobacteriota bacterium | reverse complement strand
ACGTCATCTGCGGCTAACTGATGCGGCCCGCACTCGACGTAACACACGCAAAGCCCCGGTCGCTACCGCTCGCGGTTCTGACAAGACCCCGGAGCCCCGGTCGCTACCGCTCGCGGTTCTAACAAGACGCAACGAACACGAACCACGATCAACGAACCCCTCAGTCAATGAACTTATACCCCATCCCGTGAACTGTCTGGATGAAGTGCGGATGCTTGGGATTGGACTCAAGTTTTTGCCGAAGCCATGCGATATGGACATCGACGGTTCTTGTCGAAGGCATCGCGTCATAACCCCAGACGGCGTCGAGTAGCTGGTCGCGTGAGTGCACGACACCCCGGTTCTCGATGAGGTGTTGCAGAAGCCGGAACTCCATAGCCGACAACTCCACCGGCCGGTCGTCACGCCGCACTTCGGCTCGCTTGAAGTCGATGGTGACTTCGCCAAATCTGAACGCCTTCTCCGACGATGTTCCGTTCGCCCGGGCAACTGGACGGCGAAGCAGGGCTTCGACCCGGGCGAGCAATTCGATCACCTCGAACGGCTTGGTCAGATAATCGTCGGCTCCAAGCTTGAGGCCGAGGACCTTGTCGATCGTCTCGCCCTTTGCTGTCAGCATCAGTATCGGCGTCGTGACACCGTTCTGTCTCAGATCGCGGCAGACGTCGTAGCCGTTCTTTTTAGGGAGCATGACATCGAGGATGATGAGGTCGTATCGGGACGTCGAGGCCATGTCGAATCCAAGTTTCCCGTCGGCTGCCGTGTCGACTGCGAACCCTTCGCTCGTCAGGCGGTCAGTGAGCGTGAGGATCAAGCCCTTTTCGTCTTCGACTAAGAGTATGTGCATGACTTACTTCTGCGGCAGCTCGATCGTGAACTTGCTTCCTCCGCCCGGCTGACTCTCGGCTGAGACGCGTCCGCCATGAGCTTCCACGATCTTCTTGACGAGATTCAGCCCAAGTCCGTTACCGCTTATTTGCGCGTCGACCACATCTTTTGCGCGATAGAACGGGTCGAAGATCAACCGCAGCTCATCCCCGGGAATCCCGATTCCCTTGTCCTCGACCGAGATCTTTATCAAACCATCGCCGTTCTTCGCCGAGACACGGATCCATTTCGAACCGTCGCTGTACTTCACCGAATTGCTGATGAGATTCTGCAAAGCTCTCGACAGAGCGCTCTTGTCGGCGGAGACTTTCGGCAGATTGTCGGAAACGTCCGACTCGATCGTGAAGCCACCCGACTCGGTCAACGGTCGACATTCGGCGAGCGCCGCATCGACGACATCGCGAATGCTGACATCCGCGAAGTTGAATTTTCGACGCCCGGAACTTGCTCCGGCAAACTCGAGGATCTGCTCAACCATTCCAGACAGCTTTTTCCCCTCGCCCTTGATCAGCTCGCCATAGCGCGCGACCTGGTTGTCGGCTTTCGCGACCCCGTCGGCAAGATTCTCGCCGGCGGAGTAGATCACCGCCAGCGGAGTGCGGAATTCATGTGAAACACTCGAGACAAAATCTATCTGCCGCTGCGCAAAACGCTTTGACCGCAAGGACGAGAGTACGATGGCGATTATCGCTCCGACGAGAAGAACGTAAACTCCGAAGCCGATGAGGAAGCTCTTGTTGCGCTCGGCCCGCACGTACGCATCGATAGATCCCGAGTTATGCCGAACACTTAGCGTCCATGGACCCGGTTCCTCCGTCGTGGTTGCAAACATGGTCGCACGCGGCTTGCCCTCGCCGGGCGACTGCACTTCGACCTTGAATGTTTCACCCTTCGTTTCATCGATTTGTCGCGTTCGTGCCGCGAACTTGCGACTCTCGACGCGCTGGTTGATCACGACATCCTGCTTTTGGCCTGTTCGCGGAAGCATCTCGCGATTCGCGAAGAAAATGAGGTTATCAGGCGAGAGATCGAAGAGCCGGGCTGACGCATCCGCCTGGGCGGCATCCTCCGCCTGGCCCGATCCCAGGATCGTGACTTTGTAATCCTTATCCGGAAAATATCTCGCTTCAAGGTCCGGGACGATCCGCGACCGAATGACACCTTCGTCAAGCCGGATCAAAAGCCATCCAAGTTTTTCGGGAAGCTTGACCATCGGTGAGCGCGGCTCGGGCGACCGTTTGAGGACGATATGCTCGACCCGCTTGTCCTGTTCGTATATCGGCAGGATCATCGAAAGATCGTCTTCGTAAATTACCTGATGACCTTTGTCGTCCGCGAATTGCGCTCGCAAGGCGGCCAGATCCGCAGACAGACTGGCGGGTTCGAATGTACGAAGCTCGACATTGTACCGGAGCGGTGGAACGCCTTCGCCCGGCTTTGCAAAATAATAGATGTCACGAATAAGTTCCGGATAGGCCGTCCGCGACTTCCAGTAATCGTACCGTTCGTTGAATTCGCGCCAGTCCGACGCTTTCCAGCTTTCAGCCGGTGTTTGGAAGTTGTAATAGGCGGCCTGCATCTCGCGATTGAAATCTTCGGCGAAACGCGTTGCGTCGACCTCGACCCGTTTTTGCATTCGCTCGCGCTCGGCGTCGC
>CAMLKY010000558.1 GCA_946480545.1 uncultured Acidobacteriota bacterium | reverse complement strand
CGGCGACCGATGACCGCGTCCGCGTCATCTCGCTGCGTCGCAATTACGGACAGACCGCCGCGATGTCCGCCGGCATTGATGCGGCAGAGGGCAGGATCCTTATCCCGATGGATGCCGATCTTCAAAACGATCCAGCCGATATTGCTCGACTATTGGACAAGCTCGACGAGGGCTACGACGTCGTTTCCGGATGGCGGAAACACCGACAGGACAAGATGATCTCGCGAAAGATCCCATCCCAGATCGCAAACAAGATCATCTCCTGGATCGGCGGCGTGCCGCTCCACGACTACGGCTGCTCTTTAAAAGCCTACCGCCGCGAGTTCCTCAAAGAGGTCAAACTCTACGGCGAGATGCACCGCTTCATTCCGATCTATGCCTCGTGGGCGGGCGCACGCGTGACCGAGATACCGGTCGATCATCACGCACGGACTGCCGGCCGGTCGAAATACGGGATCTCGCGCACTATCAAAGTGATCTTTGACCTGATGACGATCAAGTTCATGGCCGAGTATCACACCAAGCCGATCTACGTCTTCGGGACATTCGGGATGTTCGCGTTCATCGCATCGGTCCTCGCCGGGGTGTATGCGGTCTTTCTGAAATTTGCGGACCATTTGGGTGTTCCCCAATATCAAGCGGACCTGGTGGAAACGCCGCTTCCGATCCTCAGCATCGTGATGTTCGCGATCTCGATCCAGTTCTTTTTGATGGGATTGTTAGCCGAGCTACTTGTTCGCACATATCACGAGTCACAGGATAAGGCGATCTATGCGGTGAGGGAGAGGATCGGGTTTGAGTAGCAGGTCAGTACCACCCGCGTAAGCGGGCGGGTCTCAAGACGGCCACGAGCTGAACATTGAGTGCATTTAGGCGCTCTTCCTTCTTTGACACGCAGACATATCTCCCAATATGTGGAACGACACAGATACTCCCATTGCGTACTTCATTTCCTTCCGTACCTACGGCACCTGGCTTCATGGCGACGAACGAGGGTCGATCGACAGGCACAACAATGCTTACGGGTCGCCATATATTGAGCCAAACGAGAGCTGGCTAAACTACAGTAAGGGTTTGTTGAAGAGCCCGCCTTTCAAGCTAAACGCCGCTGCACGTAGGACTGTCGATGCCGCCATCCGCGGGGTTTGCACCCACCGATCATGGTACTTGTATGCGTTGAACGTACGAACAAATCATGCTCACAGCGTCGTACACAATTCCGGGCAGTCTTCAGACTCGGTGTTGAATACTTTCAAAGCCTATGCAACCCGTGATCTCAGAGCCGCCGGCCTCTGGACCTATGAACACAGTCCGTGGGCGGACAAGGGGAGCCGGCGTCGAATATGGAACGAGCGTGGATTACTAGCCGCGATCGACTATGTCATGAACGGTCAAGGCGGACCGCTGCCCGACTTCGACTAGAGATGGCTGCGGTGTGACCCGCCCGCTTACGCGGGTGGTACTGACTACTGCTGCCGTCAGCCCTCCGACGACAGGGCTGAGCAATCCGCCCCGGCGAGCATCACTCAAACGGCGCCCAACCGTGTGATAACTTCTCATCAATGAACATCTGGCAGATCATTGGCCGGTTGGCGCCGTTTGTGCGTCCGTATAAGAGTCTTGTTCTCTTTTCGCTGATCCTTACGGCGATCGGCGCGGTCGCTGCTCAGATAAATCCGATCGTGCTTCGGTACACGGTCGACACCATCGAACGTCTTGTCGCTGAGGGCCGCCAGGCGTCGGATAGCTGGTCGCTATTGTTCTTCATCTCCGGGATCCTGTTCGGGAAGGAACTAATAAATATTTTCGTTAAATACGGCCAGAGCATGCTAGGCGAACGCATCCGTATCAACCTCTCAAGCCAACTATCGCAGTATGCCGTCCAGCGAGTACTCACCTACAAGTATGCGTATTTTACTTCGGACGAGAACGCGACCGGCAAGCTGCAAACCCGCATCGACCGGGGAGCGGAAAGCCTAACGCGATTCGTGCAGCGCATCTTCCTGGACCTGCTGCCGCTGTTCGCGAACGCGGCACTCGCCCTCGTACTCATGTTCAATGCAAACTTTTACGTCGGACTCGTGGCGTCCATCATCATGCCGGTTTACTTTCTTTTGAGCTGGCGACAGGCAAGTTTGCTGAAAGGTGTCCGCCGCGGATTGAGAAATCTTCGCGAGCAAAAGACGAACGGGCTATTCAATATCATCGAGTCGATCATCGTCATCAAGTCGTTCGTCCGCGAAGAATATGAGCTGGAAAAGCAGCTCAGTCTGCAGAACAAGCTGATCGACGCCCAGCTCAAACAACGTAAGACGAATTATGTTTTCGACGCACTAAAGACATTCATCGAGCAGGTCGGCGTCGTGCTTATCATCATTCTCACAGCGTATCTCGTCCTCGACCAGCAGATGACGCTCGGGTCGATCATGTTCCACATTTTGCTTTTCAATAACGTTTCGGCCCCGATCCGGCAGCTTGGTCCTGGGGCAGGCTGCACCAGGGCTATTTCGAGCATCCGCTTGCCGCCCTTGCCGGCGACGAGATGCGC
>CAMLKY010000557.1 GCA_946480545.1 uncultured Acidobacteriota bacterium | reverse complement strand
AGGGTGCAGTAGGAACAAACCGTCACGCATCAGCATTGCCAGTTCGGCGCGCCGCTCTTTGGGAACCTCGGCCGCATCGTCAAATGAGAGATGGTAATTTACGTCGGAATCACTGAGCAGCGTATCCGGCGCTCCCGGGGTGTAGGCGAGCGATGCAAGAACACGTGATAGCTCGAGAGGCTTCAGCGTTTCTCGTGTCGTGTTCGGAAACGTCCGTCCGAAACGAACTGCAAGCTGGTTCATCCAATTCGATATCTCGCCCACGGTTGGCTCCTCATCGAACCAGTCATCGGTGAATGTATTGGTCGTGAGCGAGAATCCATTGACCGCGAAAAGCGACATGAGGCGGACGAGATCGACATATTCCTCGTTCCGAAGGCGCGCCGGTGTTCGAACGGTCTTGATCAGAAATGGATCGAAATGTCTCTTCCCTTCCAGCGAACACTCGACGCCGCGCAGATATGGCTCGTTGGTATCGAACACGTTCTCGACATTCTCGGTCCGCCCGCCGCATGTCGATGTAAAGTACGCCATGATCGGCTTTCCCTGATGTGTCGCGATCATCCCGCGCGTCTCGCGTACCGCCTGGGTTCCCATTTTCGTTTCGATCGCGACCCCTTTGTAAACTTGCGACCAGACGGTCGGGACCATATCGAATCCCTTTGTCCCGTACGTGTTCACATTGGCAACGGCGTAAGTCCGGGCCGCAATAGCCTGGGCCTTCTGAGCCTCGAGATGCGGAAGCGAAAGCTCGGCGGGGACAACCCCGAGCAGGTACTCTTCCAGCGGGACGACGTTCACGACGGTCAGCGTTCCCCGTGCGTTCACGAATACCTCGAGCTTTCCCCGATACGCTTTGCCATTGAGCTTCACCGGGTTGGCACGCTCGTTCAGTGATCCAAAACTGACCGCCTTTAGCGACGCGTACCTGGCGGATTCAGATGCGCCATTGACGATCACTTCACGCAAGCCCGGATTGACGACATCGGGCCCACTTACGTTTGAGGAGCCGGTCGTCTTGATCAGGCTTCGCACCTCGGACTTCCCGGCCGTTCGAAGCTGTCGTGAAAGCTCGATGGCGTCCTCGCTGTGGACGACCTTTTTCTCGGTGACCATTACGACATCCTGAAAACCCTTCTCGGCAAGCATCGTCTTAAATGCGTCCGCATCTTCGACCGTCTCTTTCATCCCGCCGATCCAAACCTTCCAGGTGTTCGTTTGCGGATCGATACTGACAATCGCCGTTTCCCCCGTGTCCTCGCGGATGTCTTTGGCGATCTCGTCAGCCTCCGACGCTGTGGGTAGGTTCTGAATCTCGAAACGAAAATTCTCGATCTCAGGCGGGCGGTACGAGCGCGCGCTTACCGCCACTCGATCGGTAGCGAGCATGCGATTCGGCTCGTCCGGGCTATACGCGACGAGCTGGCTGTCCGAAGTTGTGATCGTGACGGACGACGCGTTGGTCGTAAGGCCAATGCGTACGAGCGGTTCCTGGGCGAGGAAAAAATATTCGCTCGCATCGGAAACGCTTGAAAGTGACAGGATGATGAGAAGTGCGAAGAGCGTAAGCCGAGCTTTCATCACGACAATGATAACAGAAGACATTCCAGCCACGACCGCTACTCGCTCTTATCCTTCACGATCCGGGGGCGGGTTCCGGGTTCAGGCTTCGCGGGCGCCTGAGGCTTCTTTTCCGCTGCCCTCTTCTCAGCCGGCTTTGCCGTCGCACGAACGGGGTCTTTGTCTGACGTACCGTCTTTGTTCTTGCGTGACGTCTCGGAAGAACGGTCTTTAACGACCTGCGTCGTGTCCTTCGCCGTCGAGAGCTTTGGCGCACTCGTCTCGGTCGCCCGCACTGCAGTCACCGATTTCTCGACCGGTGCAGCGATCGGAACCGCCGCGGGAAGCTTCGTCTCTCTTGTATCCGCGGCCTGCACCTTGGCCGAATCGCTCGTGCCGGCGGCTTCCGATATCTCACGGATCGAACTTATACCGAAGAGAAACGCGCCGATCAGCACGATCAAGCCGAGCCCGACGCCCGCCGGCTTGTACGGCAAAGCTCTTCCGCCCACATCGTAACCTGCGCCGAACATGACATCTCCCGTCGCCGTCCCCGGCTCCGGCGTGGCTTTACGGGCCCCGATGACAGTCGGGAAAAATTCCGGTTGCGATAACGAGCTCGGTACAGTCGGGCGCGGCGGGCGACGATCGATATCGATCCGCACGCGGCTTCGCACGGCACGCACGAGAGTGATCTCATCCGGATCCGGCTGGATCACCACGGGAAGCGACGGTGAGATCATCGTCTGCACCGTATTGGCTTTTGCCGCGCTCCGGATCGCGGCCATTATCGCGGGTGAGATGGGCTTGACGTTCCTTACGGTCCGAACTTTCGGGATCGCCGGCATTGCAGGAACAGGCGGGATCGGCTGCGGTGACGTCGCGATCGGCCGCGGTGCCGCCTTCGAGGTGCGCGAGACCTGGTCGAAGAGGGTGTCGACGGGACAGCTCAATCGCTGGTTCGAGGCCGCGGTCGAGAAGAACCCGCCT
>CAMLKY010000556.1 GCA_946480545.1 uncultured Acidobacteriota bacterium | reverse complement strand
ATCGCCACGAACTGCCGTCCCGGCGTCGTTGAGATCTGTGAAACGCGATCGAAGAAATATTGCTTGAAGCAGTTCGGCTCAAGCGTCGACCCTGACTTGCTGGCAACGATGAACAACGTATTCGCAAGATCGAGTTTGTCTTCGACGGATCTCACCTGCGAAGGCACTGTCGAGTCGAGAATGTGAAATGTCTTCTTGCCGAACGTCATTGCGAGCACTTCGGGGCAGAGACTCGATCCGCCCATCCCCATCAAAAGTACGTGCGTAAATCCCGCGCCTTCGATGTCCGCGGACAGACGTCGGTAGATCTTCGATCGCTCGATCTCCCGGTTTACGACATCCAGCCAGCCGAGCCATTTCGACTCGTCGTTGTTCGTCCATATGGTTGCATCTTTTGACCAGATACGGGAGATCTTATTGTCGCGAGTCCACGCGTCGACCTCATCGCGGACGCCGTCCTGGAGTTCCGGCGGTAGGGAATAGGAAATCTGATTAAGGCTCATGTGTGGTTTTATTCTGATGAATCAAGCAAGCAGGGGCAAGCTCTAGTAAGCACATGTTGTCGTCAGGACCCCCCGCTCTTCTGCTACTATCTTGGTCAATGAAACTTGCACTATTCCTACTGTTTCTTCCTTCAATTGCTTACTCTCAACCATGTCTGCTCGCAGCCAGGGAGGTGCCACCCGTTCTTTCAGCAGAGACGAAAGCTCTCTATGAAAAGAATCTCGCGGAAGCGGAAGCGGTTCATCTGGAAAAACCGAATGCTGCCGATTCGATAATCTGGCTTGGGCGCCGTACGGCTTATCTTGGACATTACAAGAACGCGGTTCGGATATTCTCGAGCGGGGCCGTACTGCATAAGAACGACGCCCGCTTCTTCCGGCACCGCGGCCACCGCTATATCACGCTGCGTTGTTTCGACGACGCGATCCGCGACCTCGAAAAGGCAGCCGAGCTTGTAAAAGGCAAACCGGACGAGGTCGAGCCCGATGGAATTCCGAACGCCAGGAACATTCCGACGAGCACGCTGCAATCGAACATCTGGTATCACCTCGGCCTCGCGTATTATCTCAAGGGCGATTTCAAGAATGCGTTGCGGGCGTACGAACAGGCGCAGAAAGTCTCGACGAACAACGACATGCGCGTTGCGACCAGTTACTGGCATTACATGACGTTGCGACGAATGGACAGGAAAAAGGAGGCGAAAAAGATTCTCGAGCCGTTCAAGGGAAAGATCGAGATCATCGAGAATGACGACTACCTGAAGCTGATCCGTCTCAACCGCGGGGAGGCGAACTCCGAACAGCTCCTTGCGACGATCAGCGGCGATGCAAACACCCTCGGCAGCGCATCGCTCGGATACGGGATCGGGAATTACTATCTCTTCAACGGCGACCGCAATAAAGCGGTGGAGGTTTTCCGAAAGATCGTCGCCGGCAATCAATGGGCAAGCTTTGGCTATATCGCCGCTGAGACTGAGCTTGAAAGGGAAAGGCTGCGACCAGCACGGGCAAACACCCTGCCTACAGGTCGGGTTCTGAATGTGTCCGCCAGTGGACTAACTGTTTAGCCATTTCATCAACATTTCTTCCTGCCGATGAAATGCCTGTTCGGGGTTTCCTGACTTTGACATCGGCAGCTTAAAGAAAACCGATAGCTGTTCCTGGATGCCCGACTCTCCGCGCTGTCGCGCGAGATCCAGACACCTCGCGATCTCGATCGCCAGCGGCGCCGCCAGTATCGAATCCTTGCACAGGAAATTCACCTTGATCTGCATCTGCTGTCCGAGGAAACCGGCGATGTCGATGTTGTCCCAAGCTTCTTTGTTGTCACCGCGAGGACGGTAGTAGCGGATATCGACGATGTGGTCCTCGACCTCGTAGCCGAGGATATCTTCTAGTACCGAACTCTTCGTCTTCACTTTTGACGCAAGCGAATCTTCATTCGACAGCGCGAGTCCATCTCGATTTCCAAGTATGTTCGTTGAATACCAGCCTTCGACCTTTAGCGAACGAGCGCGGAGTGCGGGTGCGAGGACAGTCTTGATGAACGTCTGCCCGGTCTTTCCGTCTTTACCCGCGACGGGAACTTTCCGGACCTCGGCAAGCTCGATCAGGGCAGGAATGTCAGCAGCCACGGAAGGAGTGAAATTTCCGTACGGGATCCCTTTCGTCAATGCGGCGTAAGCGTAAAGCATCGCGGGTGAGATATCGGGCGAATCTTCATCCAGCGCCTTCTCGAACCCGGCGAGTGAATTGAAGATCTCGTTTCCTTCGCTGGCGAGCTTTTCCGTCGATGCGAGATTGATGACAACGACGGATTCACATTTCGCTATAAGCTCTCGCAGGTTTGCACGTAACCTCTCGATGGTTTCGCGGTGCGATGTCTTCGCAAGTCTGTTCTCACCTTCGATGTTTGAGAGAAAGTCAGGGTTCTCGACTGCCGGCCACGGCTTGATCTGCCGCAGCGCGTCCTCGACCGCGACGAACTGTTTATGCGTTAGAACGTCGTGCTCCTCGGCCGCCGTCGCCAGGTGCTCACCAAATAGGTC
>CAMLKY010000555.1 GCA_946480545.1 uncultured Acidobacteriota bacterium | reverse complement strand
CCTCTTCACGCCCGTAAAATCAACACAATAAGGAATAACTCAAATAACTTGTTGACTTATTGGCCGAGTCGGGTTAGTGTTGAAAAAACTGAAAAGGAGGCAATCAAAATGGAACACATATTCGACCGGAGCTCTATCGCACGCAACCCCGCGAAGCGCGTGGCGGCTGACGCGACTCAGTCCGGCTACCAGGCATACCAGATATTACACATAGGCTTTACCGTCGCGCCGATCCTGATGGGACTGGATAAGTTCCTCGGTCTGCTCGTGAATTGGGACCAATACATGCCCGATTTCGCGCACCGTATGCTTGGCGGATTTGGCGATGAATTCTTGTACCTCGTTGGCGTGATCGAGATCGCCGCCGGTATCGGCGTATTCTTCAAGCCGAAGATCTTCGCTTATGTGGTCGCCGCATGGCTCGGACTGATCATCGTCAATCTGTTGATGATACCCGGCTTTTTTGACGTCGCACTACGCGACTTCGGCCTGCTTCTCGCCGCACTCGCACTGGGTCGTTTGAGCCAGGGATACGCAGCCTAGACTACGGAGCTCATCATGTCCGCAACCACTAATGATCGAATGACGAATGGGGGTCGGCATCAGAATCGTCCCTCGAAGAGCGTCCAGCTCGTGGCGGAGGCGAGCCTGCCGACAGATCTGGGCGAGTTTCGGATTGCGGGCTACCGCTCGCTGATCTCTGACGAAGAGTTCGTCGTGCTGAAGCGGGGCGTGATTTCCAGCGAGATTCCGACACTCGTGAGAATCCATTCGCAGTGCCTGACCGGAGATGTTTTCGGCTCGACCAAATGCGACTGCGGCCAGCAGCTCAAGACCGCGATGAAATTGATCGCCGATGAGAATCGCGGCGTGATCGTATACCAGCATCAGGAAGGCCGTGGGATCGGGATCATCAACAAGATCCGCGCCTACGCCCTGCAGGACATGGGCGCGGACACCATCGAGGCGAACGAGCGGTTGGGACTCGAGGTCGATCTGCGACGCTATGATCAGTGCGCAGAGATCCTCCGAGATCTGGGGCTGCGCCGCATCCGCTTGATCTCGAACAATCCTGAAAAAATACACGCGTTGAAAAACTCCGGTTTGGAGTTGGTGGAGCGTGTGCCGATAACGATCAAGTTTCACAACAGCCTTGGGCACTACCTAAGAACGAAGCAGGTTCGGATGGGACACCTGATAAATCTGCCCGACGAGTTTTATGACTCATACGAGGGATCTTATGAACGATCGAGAGTTTGCAGTAGCGAAGCTGTCTGACCTTAAGGACGGCGAAATGAAACAGGTCGACGCAGGCGGCACCGAGGTGCTGCTCGCCAGAATCGACGGCCGCTACCACGCGGTCGGTGCGCACTGCACCCACTACGGGGCGCCGCTTGTCGAGGGCGCTCTGAGCGGCGACCGCGTCGTGTGTCCGTGGCATCACGCATGTTTCGATGTAAAGAGCGGCGACCTGGAAGAGCCGCCCGCATTCGACGCACTGCCTTGTTTCAAAGTGCGGATCGAGGGGCAA
This sequence comes from uncultured Acidobacteriota bacterium, assembly GCA_946480545.1. The sequence goes on along the minus strand of CAMLKY010000555.1, from coordinate 1,022 downwards.
GAGGTGCTCGTCAGCATGCCCGCGAATGCGGCCGACCGCCGGACGCCGCCGATGGTCAAGAGAGATCCGAATAACAAGAAGCTGTTCGTTATCCTCGGTGGGGGCGCGGCCGGGTTCATGGCCGCCCAGACGCTGCGTGAGGATGGTTTCACCGGCCGTATCGTCATGATCTCGAGTGACGGACGACCTCCGTACGACCGGCCGAACCTGAGCAAAGACTATCTCCAGGGCCACGCCGAACCCGAATGGATGCCGTTGCGATCAGACGATTTTTTTGCCGAGAACGATATTGAGATCTGGACTGACAGAGAAGCCACCAACGTGGATACCGCGACGCGCCAGATAACGTTCGACGACGGAACAGATCTCAGATACGACTCCCTGCTCATTGCAACGGGTGGCATTCCGCGCACGCTTACCTTTCAGTCAGACGCTCAAGAGAACGTATTTCTTCTTCGGAGTTTTTCAGATTCCGATTCGATCATCGCCGCCGCCGAGAAAGGAAAGCGCGCTGTCGTCATCGGGGCGAGCTTTATCGGGATGGAGGCGGCGTGCAGCCTGAGAGTGCGGGGCTGCGAAGTCACTGTCGTCGCCCCGGACCACGTCCCGTTTGAGAAGATCCTCGGTGCTGAGATCGGGAAGCTGTTCCAGCGCGTGCACGAACGCCACGGTGTGGAATTTCGGCTCGGAGAACAGGTCGAGGGATTTGTTAGCAGCAATGGCCGGGTCGAATCAGTGCTGTTAGGAAGCGGCGAGCGTATAGATGCAGACCTTGTCATCGTCGGGGTTGGTGTCGCGCCAGCGACTAGTTTTCTCAGAGGCGTCGAGCTGCACAAAGACGGCGGTGTTATCGCCGATCAGTTCCTGAGGATCGGTGACGACGTTTACGCCGCTGGCGACATCGTGCATTTTCCCGATCCGCGAACCGACGAGCTGACGCGGATCGAACATTGGCGCACGGCCCAGCAACAAGGCCGCACCGCAGCCCACAACATGTCCGGGAAGCAGACGCCCTACGCGTC
>CAMLKY010000554.1 GCA_946480545.1 uncultured Acidobacteriota bacterium | reverse complement strand
CGCGCTCAACGAGCTTGTCCATAAGGGCATCATCGATCTGGTCCGGCTTGTCGAACTCTGCTCCGCTAACCCGGCGAAGATCTTTCGGCTTGCAGACCGCGGAACATTGAAGCCCGGATCGATAGCGGATGTGACCGTCATCGATCCGGAACTCAAGTGGACGTACCAGAACTCCGATTCCCGATCCAAATCCCGCAACTCGCCATTCGACAGCTGGGAGTTCACCGGACGAGCCGTTGCGACATTTGTAGGCGGACAACTGGCTTTCAAGCGCACAGGATCATGATCAAATGATACGAACCTCCGGTTTACTCATCGCAATTCACCTTTTCTCATGCCTGATGGCTGGGCAGGAGAGTATTGTCGTTGAGAGCAAGTCTGTGTTGCGGAAGGCGCCGTCCCACAGATCGGGAGCTGTGACGACGGTTACATCGGGTGAGGAGCTTGAAGTCATCCGTTTCGCGTCCCCGTGGTACCTGGTCAAGATAGACGGCAGGACCGGCTGGATACACGAGCGACGCGTGTCAGTGGTGATGCTTTCTGCACCGACAGTCACCATGAGGCGTTTCAGAAGAGAGTCGGACGGGCCGGCCGCAACATCCAAACCTGTCACCGACAAACCATCACCGTTCAGCTCTGAGCCGATCGATTCAGCGGACGTGGTGATCTACGTAAAGAATGACACTGGCCGTGACATCAACCTCGAGTTTGGACGCGTGCTGTACTCGATCCCGAAAGACAGTGAGCGGACAATAAATACTTCGCCCGGTAATTATGAATTCGACGTCTCCGCCGAAGATGGCAAGAAGACGGTCGACGCCGTCGAACGTTCTTCTATCGTCGCAACCCTGCGCTCCCGCATGCGAGACGTGAAGAGTTTTGAGAAAGGACGAAAGTACAGTTGGAACATTCGCGTCGCAAAATGGTACCAGACCGAGCAATGATGCCAATTCGTTTCGCATCCCGCCCCGTTGATCTCTTCTTAATTTAAATCGCCCCTCAACTAATCTATACTTCCCTACAACTTAGATAATCGGGAGAACACGCATAGATGGAATTCCTGGCTGATCCGCAACTTTGGATCGCGTTCGCGACGTTAACGGTGCTCGAGCTTGTATTGGGCATCGACAATGTAATTTTCATATCCATACTGTCCGGCAAATTGCCTCCGGAGCAACAGGCGCGTGCGCGATATATTGGTCTGGCGCTGGCCCTGGTGATGCGGGTCATACTTCTATTCTCGCTTTCCTGGATCATTGGGCTTACCGCCCCGCTGTTCAGCGTGCTGGGGCAGGAGGTATCGGGCCGCGATCTCGTCCTGCTGATCGGCGGACTTTTCCTTATCGGAAAGAGCACGCATGAGATCCACGGGTCGCTGGAGGGCGAAGAGGGTCACGAAGTAAAGAAGGTCTTTTCATCGTTTACGAGTGTGATCATCCAGATAACACTTCTCGATATCGTGTTCTCGCTCGACTCGGTCATCACGGCCGTGGGAATGGTCAACAACCTTTGGATCATGATCGCGGCGGTCGTGATATCGATCATAGCGATGATGCTTTTCGCGGGACCGATCGGGGATTTTGTTCAAAGGCATCCGACTATCAAGATGCTCGCATTATCGTTCCTTCTTTTGATCGGAGTGACGCTCATTGCCGAGGGTCTGCACCGGCATATACCGAAGGGCTACATCTATTTCGCGATGGCGTTCTCGGTACTAGTCGAGGTACTTAACATGCGGCTCCGGAAAAAAGCGCCGACTCCGGTGCACCTGCGGAATCCGTACACGGACGACGATCCTGCGACGGCGTGATCACTATGAAGCGATCTATGAAGCGTCTTGCACTCACCACGCTGACACTGTTCGTGGTCGCGGCCGCCGCGATCGCGCAGTCGGATATCCGCCGGGTGGATTTCAAGAACTTTACTTATTCAGCTCTTTGCATCGCGGATAAGCCGTCGAACATCACGGTGAAGAACGGCGAGTTCTACGAAGAGAAACAAGAGGACGGCTACGTCGATCGATTCTCCTTCAACATCTTTGACGTTGCCTACGGCGATCTGGACGGCGACGGCCGCGACGAAGCGATCATCCTCTCGATCTGCAATACCGGCGGCACCGGCAATTTCTCGGAAGGGTATGTGTATGCCGTGCGGGCGGGTAAGCCGGCTCTGATCGGCCGCATCGGAGGGGGCGATCGGGCCTATGGCGGACTTCGCGGCACGCGCGTTGAGAAGCGTGTCCTCTTTGTCGAGAGCAACGACGTCGGCGAGGAGGGCGGTGCCTGCTGCCCGCAGTATATCGTGACGACACAATACAAGTTGATCGGCGGCAAACTACAGAAGCTCGGGAAGCCAACTCGAAGGCCGATCGACTCGGCGGAGCGCATCCGGTTCGCAAAAGGCGACTCGTCTGCGGTCGTCGCGGCTTTCATCGGTGGAAGTGACACAAAGAAATTTGTCGTCGGTGCCCGCGCCGGTCAGGCGCTCTCCGTGCGGATCGACGCAGAACGGGCCACCGTCCGGATGGTGACCACCGCTCGCGTCACCGAGGGCATTCA
>CAMLKY010000553.1 GCA_946480545.1 uncultured Acidobacteriota bacterium | reverse complement strand
TTAACTTGTAAATCTGCAATCACAGTGCAGGTTGCCTCATCCGCGCCGCGTTTCCTCATCAGGTGATATGCGGCTGCCCAATTTGAATGACAATCGAGGAGTGCACCGATGATCCCTCCGTTCAAAACTCCCGGAAATGCCTGATGGTGAGGTTCCGGAATAAACTCGGCGACAACTTCGTCGCCCTCGACGAAGCTCCGGATCTGCAGGCCTTTTTTGTTTTTCGGGCCGCAGCCGAAACAGATACCGTTCGGTGAGTAGGTTTCCTGAAGCGATCTCATGTGTCGAATTCTATCGGCTTTCGCGAATCAGCGAAAACCGGCCGCCCACTTATCAGTTATCAGCTATCACTTTTCAACTATTCGGCGAGGTTGCCGGGTCGAATAAATGTATCGTAAATTTATCTCGCCTCAGCTCCGGGAAACACTATGCTGACAATTCTCGCTCTCGGGTTTCTTGCCTGGTTGGTACTCGGATACTTCGGGTACGGACGCTGGATCGCGAGACAGTTTCACCTCGACGATCGCCGGTCGACACCTGCTCATGATTTGAACGACGGCGAAGACTACGTTCCGACGCGGCCGTTCTACCTTTTCGGCCAGCACTTCTCAGCGATAGCTGCCGCCGGGCCGATCGCGGGGCCGATCATCGCATGTATGGCCTTCGGTTGGCTGCCATGTCTGATCTGGATCGCGCTCGGCGTAGTGCTCATCGGTGCGGTCCACGATTTCTCGACGCTCACCGCATCCATACGCCATAGTGCAAAAAGTGTTGCCGAGATAACACGCGATCAGCTCGGCTTAGGTGCCGGGCGCGCAATGATGGCGTTTATATGGATCGCCCTCATCTATGTGACCGTGGCTTTCACCGACATAACTGCCGGGACCTTCGTCGCCGGCGATGACGCGCTCGTTGGCGAGACGCGGTTCAATCCGGGCGGTGCGGTCGCACTTGCCAGCGTTCTGTATCTTGGCCTGTCGATCCTCCTCGGGCTTGTCGAACGTTTCCTTAAACCTCCGCTGTGGCTTGCCACGATCATATTTGTTCCCGCGACATTTGCAGTCTCATACGTCGGAACTCAGTATTCGGATATCTTGAGCTTTGGGCATCAGACATGGGGAGTAATAATCCTGGTCTACTGTCTGATCGCCTCGCTGCTGCCCGTCTGGGCCTTACTGCAGCCTCGCGGTTACCTCGGCGGTTTCGTTCTCTACACGGCCATCGCGGTCGGGGTCATTGGTATCTTTTTCGGCGGATATTCGATCCAGCAGCCGGCCTTCAAGTCTTTCGACGTCGGCGGTATGACGGGGATGCTCTTCCCGTTCCTTTTCGTGACCATCGCGTGCGGTGCGTGCTCAGGGTTTCATGGTCTCGTGTGCTCCGGGACGACATCAAAACAGATCGACAGGGAATCCCACGCGCACCCGGTTGGCTACGGCGGTATGCTTGCCGAGGGCTTTGTAGCTTTCATCGCTCTCGTCACAGTGATGATCGCGACGAGCGATACGCTCGTCGGACCTGACGGGAAAACGCTCTCGGCCGGGAAGATCTATGGCAATGGTATCGGAAACTTTCTGACGCTTCTGATCGGGAGAGATAATCTGCAGTTTGCGATCACTTTCGGAGCGATGGCCTTTTCGACGTTCGTGTTTGACACGCTGGATGTATCAATGCGGCTCGGACGATACCTCGTACAGGAACTCCTCGGCCTCGAAGGCCGCACAGGGGCGCTGATCGGGACGCTTGCCACCGTTGCTCTTCCCTTCGCCCTCATCTTTTTCTCGCCGCCCGGCTCATGGGTCGAGTTCTGGACATTGTTCGGTGCGTCCAATCAACTTCTCGCCGCACTAACACTGCTCTCGATCACAGCCTGGCTGTATCGCGCCCGGCGGAGGATCGCCTTTACACTCATTCCAATGCTGTTCGTACTCGCTATAACGCTCTGGGCTCTCGTATCGATGGTCTATGCGAATTTCCGGTTATCAGTGGGTCTAGATATCAAGCTTGTGAACGGAGCCGTCTCAGCGGCGCTCATCATTCTCGCGATCTTCCTAGTGGTGACCGCATGGATCAAGAGTCGAACCCTCGAAGCTGCACCGCCCCCCGCAGATGTTTTGTAGCCTCGTGTACGAATCCAGCGGATGCATGTCTGATAGCATCCGCCTATGGGCAAAGATTCATCACTGACGATCAATAAGCTTGCCGATCCGGCGATGGACTTGTCGCGTGGATCAATTTTCTTCGTGGGCACGGCGACCGTGATCATTCGGGTCGGTGGTTTCACGATCCTTACCGATCCGAACTTTCTCCACTCCGGTGATCACGTTCATCTCGGCTACGGATTGACATCCGAGCGTCTGACCGAACCCGCGTTCGATAACGCAGATCTTCCGCCCGTCGATCTCTGCGTTCTCTCGCATTATCACGGCGATCATTTCGACCAGATCGTCGAAGAACGGCTACGCAAGGACCTCCCGATAATCACAACTGAGCATGCTACGACCGAGCTTAAGGAAAAAGGCTTCACGGAAGCGATCGCACTCGATACGTGGGATTCGGTCG
>CAMLKY010000552.1 GCA_946480545.1 uncultured Acidobacteriota bacterium | reverse complement strand
GTGGCCGTTGGCCTTGTGGCCATTGCCGTTGGAATTTCCGTCTCCGTTCGGGGCGTGCAGCCGCTGCGAGAACTCGATAAGGCCTGAGGGATGCTTCATCGAATGACCGACCGCTGACGGAAACGGCTCCGGAAGCGGCGAGAGCGGAAATTCCGAACGTACCGGGATCTCGATCACGACGCGCGTGAACTCAGCCCCGGTCCCGCGCGGCGGCTCGGCTTCGATTCCGGTGGCTCCCTCAACCAGCAGTGCAGGTAGATTTCGACCGGTGATGGTCGACCCGTGCACCCATGCGGGATATCTCGGGTTCCATTCCAGCAGCCAAAGATCGTCGCTAGCATCCCGAACCATCTCCAGTTCGGCACCGCCCGTCCACTTCAGATCCCGAATGATCTTTCGTAGCGGATAAAGTATTCGTTCGTCGACCGCGGCAGTGTCACCGGCCCACGTCTTTCCCAGCTCGGTGAGATCACGCTTGCGCATATGGACGCAATCGAGAAGCTCGCCGTTATGTGCGCTGAGCATTACGGATTCTTCATACCCGGTAACGTGCGCCTGGAGGTACAGTCTCTCGGTCGCCCATGCCTTTGACAGAACGTTTCGCCAGTGTTCGAGATCGCACCAGGACGGGGTTCTCACCGCCTCGTAATACGGCCCTTTTAGCCAGACTTTCCAGTCGTACTTTCTGCAGAAGGAGTGCAGGTCCCAATCAGGAATGTCGGTGGCCACATATTCCGGGATTCGGACGGGTAATCCCTCATGTGCGTGGATGCCCGGTTTAGCGACGCGTTCGAGTGCGCTCATCCGCGGTGTGAGAAGATTCGGATGCCCGTCGCGAAAGACATCCGCCAGCCACATGATCTCGAGATCGATACTCGAGATCCAAAGCGCCCCGTCGTCGAGACGGCTTTTTATCTCACGGGCGTGCAGCCCCAGATCAAGCTCGGTCCATGGCCGTTGAAGCCAAATATCATCGAGATCGCTCCAGTGGATGCCGGAACATCGATTTGAGTATTCGACACCGATCAGCTTTGCATCCGGATATCCCGCTCGCAACGATCGTGCGATCCCGACGCCCGGCTGTGGATTCGTACCGGAGTAGAGTCCGCTGATATAGACCGTAAGTTGTTTTCCCATGCTCATCATGCCTTTCTCTTATTCGTCAAAACTCGCCCAATACGATGGCGTCGATGCCGCGTTGAATGCTGGTTTTGGTATCTGCGCTTTGAACTCGTCGGTGAACACGCCGTCAACACGGACGCTGAACGCAAGCGCGTCCACCGCCGTGCTCCCGTGAAATTGATTTACCGTGTCGAACCAGGCGCTATAGGCTTCGACTTCTTTCTTTTCGCCCGTGATGTAGTTCAGCACGTAGAACGGTTTATCGAGGTTCGTTCTGAACCAGATGAAGTCGTGGAGCACCTCGGTCTCTGTATGATCGCGGTGGGCCGGCACGTCGCGGGGCTCGTTGTCATACATGATCAGTATTCGGCCCGTCGCTTTGAAAGGGAGGGTCGAGATGAAGTCCATCAGAAGCGAGAATTCGTTAGCGGCTTCGGTCCGTCGCCAGATATCCGTTCGGTCGAGATCGAAGTAGCTGTCCGGTAGTGCCGACTCAGACAGATAGATCATCCGCGATCCAGGGCGCCCCGCCGATTCTTCGTTGAGCGTGTAAGGTCCGGTGTAGAACTTCAGATCGTTGTCTTCAACGATGTGACGCCGTATCCGGTGTTTCATGTACGCATCCAGCGAGCGAAGCCGCCGTACGTCGATAAATTCGTCGAACGATTTATAGCTTGGATAGCGAACACGCGGATCGACGCTGGCGAACTCATGCGTTTCGCCAGGGAGATTCGTTGACTGTGTGTTCGATTGCGTCGTCATTGTTGTATTCCGGCCCAGATCGCCGGCGTCGCTGCCGGATCGTGCTCGCTGTAGGGAATTCTCTCGCGAAACTCAGGTGTAAAGTGTCCGTCTACTCTGAAGCTGAACGTTAGACCATCTGCTGCGTCGCTTCCGTGATATTGATTCACCGTATCGAACCACGCGCTGTATCCCTCGACATAGAGTTTCTCGCCCGTGAGATTATTGAGCAGGTAGAACGGCTTTCGGAGATTTGTGCGAAACCAGATGAAATCGTGACAGATATCGGTGCGTTGATGGTCGCGGTGTGCGGGCACGCTTCGGTCGCCCTCGTCGTAGATCGGCTCCTTGGCGAGCCCGGTACGCGCGTACGGCAGTGTTCCGATGAAATCCATCAGCATCGTAAATTCGTTTGCCGCCTCGGTTCGACGCCAGAGATCAGAACGGTTGATATCCAGATAATCGTACGGCGTTCCGGGAATCGTGCGCGTGAGCCAGATCTCACGGACGCCCGGTTTGTACGGCGAGTCGGTATCGAGGACGTGTTCATTGAGAAAGTAATCGTCGACACCCTCGCGGATGTGGCGCTCGATCCGCTGCTTGAGCGTCTCCCCCTCGACGTACTCGAAGACGATGTACGGGTAGCCGCCGTCCTCACCCGCGTCCTCAAGCGCCCGCTCGTGTCGGCCGTGCTCGCCAC
>CAMLKY010000551.1 GCA_946480545.1 uncultured Acidobacteriota bacterium | reverse complement strand
AGAGTTAACATCGCGGTCGAAAAATCGTCGGAGAACAACTGGATCTTTGCTTTTGTCGCGATCGTCTCGGTCAGGTACCCGTAATTCTCACTTCTGCCAAGGACCGCTATCGCCCGGTCGACCGTGTCGAGGGCCTCGTCGTATTTACCTTCTTCAAGATAGATCAGCGCTTTCGTATCAAGCGAAAAGCCCTCTCGCGTCCGGTCGCCGATCTCCCTGAACAGCTCTGTCGACCGATCTATCGCCGCATGCGCCTCTATAAAGCGATGCTCTGCCTTGTAGGCCTGCGAGAGATTATTCTGCGCCATGGCGACCTGTATCTTGTTTCCCGATTTCTCAAAGAAGTCCCGACTCATCGTCAGAGCACACAGCGCGGCCGGAATCTCTCCGAGGTTCTTCGCGGCCAGCCCGTAGTTCATATAAAAGTTTCCACAAAGGAAACTATCCGAGCTTTCCTGGAAAAGGTGCTCGAGCTCGTCAAAGCTGGCACAGATATCGCTGTACCTCTTCTGCGAAAGCAGAATGAGATTGCGAATCACGTGTGAGTAAAGTCGGGTGTCGGCGGTGGGCGGCAGGTCGTGCGAACGTGCTTCTTCTATCCAGCTCGTCGCCTCGTTTATCTCGCCCGTACGCCAGTAAGCGAGGGCGAGATAATTCTCACATTCAGCGAGCTTTTCCGGATCGTACGATTTGAGAAAAAGAGTTCGAGCCTGCGTGAGCAGGTCGCGGGACCGGTTCTGAGCGGTTGGGATCTGCCGGATATGTCCCAGGAATCCGATCAACGCACCACATCGCAAAAGTAATTCTGCGGTCGACCGGCTATCGAGCCCAGCGGTATCGGGCGGCTCGTTTGTATCATCCCAGACACCTTTCAACTCTTGCAGTGCTTGATCATATTGTCCGCACCGCTCGAGCGCGAAAAGGTGCTTAACCAGCGATGTATGAGCGCGAGTTGTTTGTGGGTGGAGGGGGTCCATATACGGGGTGATCGTTCTGTCCGGTGTATTATAGCGGCGATACCCGCACGTATCAACAAGAAAACAGGAAAAAAATTGGAGACAAAAAACAATGAAAAAAATCAGAAACAACGCACTAAAAGCACTGGTCGTTATGGCTCTTATTTCCACCCAGGCGTTCGCCGATGGTGACATGGGCGGCGGTGGCTTTGCCGATCCGAACGACACGACAAAGACCGGTATCGTCTATTCGGCAGATGGGGATATGGGTGGTGGCGGTCGCACTGCCAACGGCGCCGAAACAGTAACTTATCTCGATTCAGTATTGAAATCGATATACGACTACTTCGGAGCGATACTCTAGAAGGAAATCGAAGGTTACGGTTCGTTTCTTGAAGGGGTCGGTGTTCCTTTAAGCTTTTCCGACCGCAAACGATCGGAAGGTAATACGACGACTTTTTGCTGAGTCAGTTCACGACTACCCAATAACTCGTTGATTACTTCCACGCATTCTAGCCGGATCAAATCTCGAATTTGGCCCGTCGTTAGAGGTGTGTCTTCAGGCTGCGACCCATGAACAAACTTTTCACCTTCGCCCGTGAGCAGCCAGTTGATCGAATAAGGAGTGCGGCGGGCTATTGTACGAAGGACGTATGAATCGGGCAGCCGGCCCTGCAGATAATTCTTCGCCGCCTGATACGAGATATCCAACAATCGTTGAATCTTCGCGGGCTCGGATGTCCCGCAAACTTCAACAAATCTGGCAATGAAAGAATTTTTCTCGCTCTCCACTATTTTTGTGTTGACAACCTTCAACGATTGTGTAAATATCCTACACGGTCGTTCACTTGTTGTAAAGATAATTGTTCTAGCCGGTTGAAAAGTTTTGCTTCGTTACTGGTCGCTCCACGCGATCGGTGCGAACGGGGGGAGACGGTGTGGGAGACGTTTCCCCTTTCGTTTTTTAAACTGATTGCCCGGCCGCCCAGCCTGAGGACCAGGCCCACTGGAAATTGTAACCCCCGAGCCAGCCTGTTACGTCCACAACCTCTCCGATAAAGTAGAGCCCGGGAACCTTTTTTGATTCCATCGTCTTCGACGATATCTCGTCGGTAGAAACGCCGCCAAGGGTTACCTCGGCCTTGTCATACCCTTCCGTATCCGCGAAGTTAACAGTCCAACCGTTTACACGCGCCGCGAGATGCTCGAGTTCCTTGTTGGACATCTGGTTCAGTATGGCATCGTCGCACAAGGCCGCTGCAACGCGCGCGGGCATGTGCGAGCTCAGGATCGATGCTGCCTTTAGCTTTTGATCGCGGCGGCTTTTCAATAAGTCGAGTGCGTCGCCGTCCGGGAGCAGGTCGATCTCGACAGGCGACCTACGGCTCCAGTAATTTGAGATCTGCAGGATCGCGGGACCCGAAAGACCGCGATGAGTGAAGAGAATGTTCTCCCGAAAGCTCCCCGAACCGGCAGTGACCATTGCATCCACGGAAACCCCCGACAAAGCAGATACCGCTTCTGACCTATCGGCAAACACAAGCGGCACCAGCGATGGTCGAGTCGGTTCGATCTTCAGACCAAATCTGCGAGCGAGGGCGTAGCCG
>CAMLKY010000550.1 GCA_946480545.1 uncultured Acidobacteriota bacterium | reverse complement strand
CCGGATCGTGGCAGATCGAGAAGAAAGGCCTTCAGGAAGAATGGGGTATCGACTGCATCGTCGACGGCGAAGCGGAAGAGATCGTCGTACCGTTGTTTGAATCAGCGATGCGCGGAGAAGATCTGCCGCGGAAGATCGAGGGTAAGAGTCCGCCGATGGACCTTATTCCGACGACGGCTAACCGATCGATATTCGGCGTCGTCGAAGTCACGCGCGGTTGTGGCCGCGGATGCCAGTTCTGCTCGATCGCTTTGAGAAAAGGAAAGAGCCTGCCCCTCGATCACATCCTCGAAAACGTCCGCACCCAGGTGGCCGGCGGTGCCGAGACGATCATGCTGACGACGGAAGATATTTTTCTCTACGAGCAGGGACCGAAGTTCGACACGAATATTCCCGCGCTTAGAAAGCTCTTCGAATCGGTCGCGGCGATTCCCGGTGTGAAACATGTTATCCAGTCGCACGGTACGATCGCACCGATCGTTCGCAATCCGGAAGTCGTCGATGAGCTGTCGCACATTGCGGTCGATAGATCCATTCACAGGCATCCCGCCTCGACGCACCCGGAGAATCGGTACGCAAGTCTTTTCATCGGTCTCGAGACCGGGAGCCCGCGGCTTTTCAACCAGTACATGAAAGGGAAGGCGTACCCTTACAAGGCCGAGCAATGGCATGAGGTCGTGCTCAAGGGCATGGAGATCATGAACAAGAAGAACTGGTTTCCATTCTGCACCTGGATCATCGGCCTGCCCGGCGAGACCGATGACGATGTTAAGAGGTCGCTCGATCTACTGCACGCGTTGAAAGGCGCGAAATGGGTAGTGATCCCGACGCTGTTCGTCTCGCTCGACGAGACGCGGATGGGACACCAGGAGAGCGCGCAGCTCTATCGGATGACCGAACTGCAGTGGGAATTCTTCTACACATGCTGGCGATACAATCTCGACTTCTACCGCGGGGACGACCGCAAGGTTCAACGCCGGTTCAATCTCGGGGTGCCGCTTTACTATTACCTGATGGGCCGGAGAATGTTCGGTAGAGCGATGAAATATCCCGCGCTCCGCCTCGCACATTTTCCCGAAAGCTATCTCAGCAAGCGTCTCTATCTCGATCTCCGGAGAGCACCAAAGATCGGCGTACCGACCCAGGTCGACATTCCGATCGAACGTGCACGCCCGGCGATACCTGTGCTCGCTGATTAGCGCCGGCGGCGCCGGTCCTACTTCGACCCGACTAAATCCCTGGGGTATACTGGCCGCGGTTTTACGCCGATAGCGCTGATCTGAATTTTGATCGGCGTCATCCGCGCAGATCCGCGGCTAAAATCTTCTTATGGATCTAAAATTTCAAACCGGTTTCGGAAATGAGTTCGCGACGGAAGCTATTGAAGGAGCTCTCCCGGTTGGGCGTAACTCTCCGCAGAGGGCTCCCCTGGGGCTTTATGCCGAACAGTTTTCAGGAACGGCGTTCACGATGCCGCGCGTTCACAACAAGCGCACGTGGACGTATCGCATTCGGCCGAGCGTGCTGCACAAGCCCTTCAGGCAGATCGACGCGAACCTTTTTCTTTCGACACCGTTCGACAAGATCCCGACCACCCCGAATCAACTTCGCTGGGACCCGCTTCCTATCCCCGACGAGCCGACCGATTTCATCGAAGGCCTGACCACGATCGCCGGCAATGGCGACTCATTTTCGCAGATAGGGATGGCCGTTCACATCTATCGCTGCAGCCGCGATATGGATGATCGCTACTTCTACAACGCCGACGCCGAGATGCTGATCGTACCCGAGACGGGAAGCCTGACGATCCACACCGAGCTTGGCGTGATCGATGTGAATCCAGGTGAAGTTTGCTGTCTGCCGCGTGGGTTGAAGTTCAGGATTGTCCTGGGAACGACTGTGGCAGGAGTCAGTACCGGAGCCGTTACCGACCGGGCCAGCGCGAGCTCCCCCGACGATGTGAGAGGTACTGGCAAGATCGCCCGAGGCTATATTTGCGAAAACTATGGCTCGCAGTTTCGGCTGCCCGATCTCGGACCGATCGGCGCGAACGGTCTTGCCAACCCGCGCGACTTTGAGACGCCTGTGGCGTGGTATGAGGATAAAGACGGATCGTGCGAGATAGTAGCGAAGTTCGGCGGAAACCTGTGGGCCTGCGAAACCGATCATTCACCGCTCGACGTGGTCGCGTGGCACGGCAACTACGCTCCGTACAAGTACGATCTGCGACGGTTCAATACCATCGGCTCGATCTCGTTCGATCATCCCGATCCCTCGATCTTCACAGTCCTGACATCGCCGTCCGGCGACGCCGGCGTCGCGAACTGCGACTTCGTGATCTTCCCCGACCGCTGGCTCGTTGCCGAAGACACCTTCCGCCCACCTTGGTATCACCGCAACGTGATGAGCGAGTACATGGGCTTGATCTACGGCCAGTACGACGCGAAGGAAGAAGGCTTTGTACCCGGTGGAGGGTCGCTTCACAACCAGATGTCGGCGCACGGTCCCGACCTCGATGCTTTTGAGAAAGCCTCGAACGCAGAGCTGAAGCCACAGAAGCTCGCCGGCACCA
>CAMLKY010000549.1 GCA_946480545.1 uncultured Acidobacteriota bacterium | reverse complement strand
CGAGCCTGCTTCACGTCTTGATAATCACACCGGTGATCTTTTATTGGATTCGCGAGCGCGAGTTAAGAAAGTCGGAAAAGGAAGGGAATGAAATATGAAAATAAGGTTATTCATCGCGTCAGCCGCTGTTGCGTTCTCGCTGGTCGGATTGGTCGCTGATGTTGCGGCTCAATCGAAAGCTCAAGTTAGAAAGCCGAGAGTCCAAACCGCGCGGATCTTGATCGACCGCATGGGTTACTCGCGAACTAGTATAAATCTGCGTCGAGGAGTACCGGCACGTCTTACTTTTGTTCGGCAAACGAACGAGACGTGCGCGACCGAAATAGTTATCCCGGATTACGGAATAAATCGAGGTCTGCCTTTGAATGAGCCGACGGTCGTAAGTTTTGTCCCGAGAAGATCGGGTACGTTCAATTTCACATGCGGAATGAACATGATGAGAGGACGGTTGATAGTCCGGTAGTCTGATGTTGAACGTTCGTCTAAACATAGGTTTGTTGAGTGCTGTCTGGCTCCTTGTAATCGGCGCATCGATAAATGGATTTGCACAAGCGCCGACCCCGACACCCGTGAGCGTCGATCGCTATCGCGACCAGGTAGCAGGCATGACTGCGGATCGCGCCGTCGAGCTTGCACTCCAGAACAACGGCGAGGTGCTCGCGCTGCGAAAGGAAGTAGATGCATCACGCGCAATGGTAAGGCAAGCGGGATTGCGACCGAATCCGACGCTGAACGTCAGCGGCGCGCGACAGATCAACGGCCCCGACAACAATCAGATGGCGGAGGTGATGTTACCGCTAGAGCTTGGCGGCCGTCGTGCGGCTCGGATTGCTGTCGCTCAGCGAGAGTTGGAGATCCGCGAACTCGCCCTTTCGAATCAGGAACGACTTCTTGCTTCTGAGGTACGCGTAAAGTTCGGCGAAGCGTTGGCCGCAATAAAAAAGCTCGAAGTGACAGAGAAAGCACTGGCGGCAGTGAAAGAGGCGTATGAACTGATAAGCGCCAGAGTAACAGAAGGAAAAATTCCGCCGCTTGAACAGAATGTCTTTCTTGTCGAGGTGAATCGTCTGCAGTCGATGCGTGAGACAGCCGAAGGAAAAGTTGAGGTCTCAATGCTCGAGCTTCGGAACATGATCGGATTGAAGCCTGAAGATCCGATGCGACTGCGTGGCGATTTCGATGGCTTGATTGCTTCGCTACCGCCGTCTGCGCCAATAACCGAGGCGGCCCTTCGTGATCGGCCAGACCTTCAGGGCGCGCGTGCCATGGAACAACTGGCTTCGGCGAATATCGAAAAGGCACGGAGCGAAGGCAGGCTGGACGTTGGGGTAAAGGCGGGTTACCAGCGCATGAATTCCGGTTTTCCATTAAATGGCTTTGACGATCATGGAGTGTTGCGTCCGATACAGGAAGTCTTCCAGTTCGTAACGTTCGGTGTCGAGATTATGCTTCCGGTTCGTAACAAAAATCAGGGAGCCGTGGAAGCGGCGACGTTCGAACGCGAGGCGGCCCGCCGACGGATCGAGTTTGGAGAATTAACGATCCGTCGCGAAGTCTCCGCTGCTATTGCGAGATACAACCGCGCTGCTCGATCTCTTGCCATATTTCAGAGTGGTGTCAGGAATCAGGCAAACGAGAATCTACAGGTGATCTGGCAGACGTACGAACTTGGGTCGCGAACTCTGCTCGACTACATTGCCGAGCTACGTCGCTTTCTCGATGTCGAAAACGAGTTGATCGACTCCGAACTCGAGACGTATCTGGCAAGGATTGAATTGTTGCGAGCAGTGAACTCACCAGAATTGCGGTGATGGCTGGCTCGTATAGGCACAAACGAGAGAAAACATGAACGAAGAAAACGAACCGATAGCTGACATCCAAGAAGAGCCGGATGAGCGTAGCGAACGTTCGCCATTTCGACGGCCGATGTACATGGCGCTGTCGCTTCTTGGCCTCATCCTGGTCGGAATAATCCTGATCTGGATGTTCCGTGGCGACGAAGGCGGAACCGTTGTTTCGCCTCCGCGGACCGTATCGTTTGGAGAAAACGACACCGGCCAACCAACCGGCGAACAAACGATCACGATCGCACCGGACCAAATTGACAAGATAGGACTGAAGATCGAGACAGTCGGCGAAACACTGTCAAGAAATGGACAAACCGTAGCAGTCATCTTCAGCGACGAACTTGCTGCTGCCCAGTCGCGTTACCTCGCACTTCGAACCGAAGCTCGAACAGCTCGTCAAAACTACGATCGAACAGCGAAGCTCGTCCGAATCAGCCCGGTCAGTAATGCCGAGTTAGATACGGCTCTGGCGACGCTCAAGAAGGCAACAGCGGAACTTGAAGAACATCACAAACACCACGAACGCACGGTGAAATTGCTTAGAATCGGAGCCGAAAGCCGGGAAGCGATGGAACAGGCTACTACGCGACTACGAACCGCAGAAGCTGAAGTAGAGGAGGCTCGAAAACGTTACAACCGGGCAGTGCAAGTCGCTGAGATCAATCCTGTAAGCAGAAGCGATTTCGAGCAAGCGGCCGTCAAACTACAAACGGCCGAGTCCGATCT
>CAMLKY010000548.1 GCA_946480545.1 uncultured Acidobacteriota bacterium | reverse complement strand
CCCAAGGAGCGCTCCTACAAAAACCGTCACCAAAAGCAGCTCGTTGATCTGGCCGTTGAACGCAAAGCCGGCGCCGAGCGACAGTGAAGCTATCACCGCGATACCGGCGGCCAGCCCATCCATATTGTCGAGCAGGTTTATCGCGTTGGTTATGCCGACAAGCCAAAGTATCGTGATCCAGATATCGACGACTTCCGACCCGGTGATCGGTAGCTTTGGACCGAGGCCGACTATGATCGAGGCCCCGATAAGCTGGCCGATAAGTTTTTGGTAGGGCTTGATGTTGACGAGATCATCGAGCAGTCCCACCAGAAATAGAAACGAGCTGGCCCCGATCACGATCAGCGATTCGTTCGTGAACGGAACGACCGCCGCATACATGACGAGGGTCGTGGCAAAGATCGCGACGCCGCCCATCATTGCCGTCGGCCGCTTGTGCCAACGGTCCGATTTGGGTTTCGCGACAAAGCCGAAACGGTGCGCGAGTTCGCGCGTCGCCCACGTCAAAGCCGCGGCGATAACGATAGTGATCGCACACACGACCAACGGTTTCGCTAAAGTCTGCTCCATCAGATCAAACTAAGATCTTCGCGAGCTCTGCGAGCTTTGCGCGCGAAGAAGATCTCACGCAGAGCTCGCAGAGTTCGCAAAGGAAGACCTTGGACAGCGTCCAGCAGCCGGCTTCTATCGCGAGGCCGCGAGATATCCGCTACTTTAACTTTCGGTAAAGCTGCTTTATATCGTCAACGAGTCGCTGCTTGGCGTACTCGCGGTGAACAAAATTCGAGCCCTGGACGGCCAGGCTTTCCCGTAATCTTTCATTTTTCGCCAAATAAATCAAGCCTTTTAAAAAATCTGCCGGCTCCCGCGACCGGATACCGACGCCCCGTTCGTAAACCCCAAAAACCTCGTGATCTTCAAGGTCCGGGCCTAAAAGGTCGGGCACTCCGCCCACGAGGGTCGAGATCACGGGCCGCCGCGCGGCCATCGCCTCGATGAGCGAAAGCGGGGTTCCCTCGTTAAGCGACGTGAGGGCAATGATATCGAGCCCCGAATAGACCGCCTCGGCGTCGGTACGATTTCCTAGAAACATCACCTTGACGTCGAGATCTCTCGCCTGGGCTTCCAGCGTCTCACGCAAATGCCCGTCGCCGGCAACGACGAACCGCAGATCCGGAACGCCAGCTTCTCGTGCGGCAAGGGAAGCAACTTGTAAATACAGCGAAACGTCCTTTATTTCCGTAAGGCGCCCGACGAAGCCGACCAACAATTCATCCGGCCGGACACCGAGCTCGCGGCGAAACTCTTCTCTCGTTGTGTCCTTTGGGAAGAATCGCTCGACATCGATGCCGAGGGGAACGATCTCGAACTGCTGCCGCCTGCCGACGCCGAACTGCTCATGTATCTCGCGGAATTGCCGTGGCGAGATAACGATGATCTTGTCGGTCGCAAGTCTTGCAAGCACCTTCTCGATCATCAGAAAGAGCCTGGTCTTCAACTTTCCGTAATAGCTGTGAAAGACATGACCGTGGAAAGTGTGCACCACGTGGACTGTTCTGCCGGGGCTGACGAGCTTGTAGAGCAGGGCGGCCGCACGCCCCACGGTCCCGGCTTTGGCGGTATGCGTATGGACGATGTCGGGCCGAAACCTCCGCATCTCACGAAAGACCTTGTAGAGCGAGATCGCGTCCTTCAGCGAAAGTTCGCGGCTCATCTCCGCGATGAACAGCGGATGCACGCCGTGCTCCGCGGCGATGTAGTTCATGTCCTCTTCACCGGCGGGCACGGTACCGGCGATCAGGACCGATTCGAACTCGTCGTCATTCAACTGCTCGGTAAGCCAAACCACATGGCGCGCCGGCCCCCCAACGTTCAACCGGGCGATTATGCGGAGGACTTTCATGGGTGGTGGTTCGTTGTTCGTTGTTCGTTGTCGCGGTGCGGCACAAGTCAGTACCGTCGGCGTGAGCAGGCGGAGCGCTCGACATACCTTCAAGTGAACTCACCCTCGCGTCCGACCCATCCGCTCACGCGGACGGTACTGACCTTTGTGGCTAGGACCGCCAACTTCGAACAACCAACCACGAACAACGAACGACGAACAATGAACTAGAAACTAGAAACCCGGAACCAGGAACTAAAGCCTATACGGCGTGTCCGGGTCGTCTTCGTGACGGATCTCGTCGATCGGGGCGCGTTTGCCTTCGCCCATGTACAGGCGATTCGGACAATTGATCACCATCCCGTCGGTGTCGCCGATGTTCTTGTATCCGTGCACGACACCCTTTGGAACGACGACGGCTTTTGGATTATCGACGCCGACATCAAGGGACATCATGTTCCTGTAAGTCGGTGAATCTTCCCGATTGTCCCAGAGCCGGATATTGAAGGTTGATGGCCCGATAAAACAAAAAAGGTCCGCTTGGTCGACGTGCTCGTGCGGACCGCGCTGGATTCCAGGCCTGGTAAACGAGATATAAGACATCACCGGATAGAACTCCGCATCCAGCTCATCGTGCCTAAACAGCTCCGCAAGCCATCCACGATCGTCATGGAATTTCTTGAGGTCGTAGACA
>CAMLKY010000547.1 GCA_946480545.1 uncultured Acidobacteriota bacterium | reverse complement strand
GTCCGTGAATTCGACGAGAACGAACCCGATCTCGGCGCCGTCAGTGTCAAGATAGACAAGGCTGAATACCTTCGACTCCGAACCGAGCAGATCGATCTCCTACGCGGCATCGATACGGCCAAGCAGGACTCGCGAACGAAGGCCATTCGCGATCTTGAGCGCAGCGAAGCAGCTCTTCGAAATTCCCAGAGCCGTCCCGAGGACGTCCGTTGGCGTTTCCAGGGACCCGCGCCGATCCCCGTCAGCTCGACGACTTCCTACAGCGGACGTGTTTCAGCGATCGCCGTCCATCCGACCAATCCCGACATCGTCTATGTCGGTACAGCTTTCGGAGGCTTGTACCGCTCGCTCAATGGCGGTGCGACATGGCTTCCGATCATGGATGATGCCCTCACGCTCGCGATCGGATCGATCACGATCGTGCCGTCAGATCCGACGACGCTCTATGTCGGCACCGGCGAAGCGACATTCTCGGGCCTTAGCTTCAGCGGCGTTGGAGTCTACCGGATCTCGAATGCTGATACGACCCCGGTCCTGACCGGACCGCTCAACAAAGATGCAGGCGGGAATGACATTTTCACGGGTCGAACGATCGGTCGTGTCATAGTTCATCCGACAGATCCGAATATCATTTTCGTTACTTCCGCAAGCGGAATTTCCGGGATCGGCGGAACGAATCAAGGTCTTACCCTCCCGAATGCCGGCATCTATCGCTCGACAAATGCGATGTCCGCGAATCCCGTATTCGAGCAGTTGACGATCCAGGGCACGTTGGCGCCGAGCCGTTCCGTGGTCGATGCAGCGACGGAGCCTGGCAACCCCGCACGTCTCCTCGTGGCCGTGATCGGTAACGGTGGTGACGGTGGCGTCTACCTGACGACGAATGCGCTCGACGCGACCCCGACATTCACACGCACGATTACCACGGGCGATGGAAACAGTCCGGGCCGAACCGAGTTCGCAGTCAACAAAACAGACTCGGTCGTAACTGTTTACGCCGCGGCCGGAACAGCGAACGGTACGGTCTTCAAGTCGACCGACGGTGGAGCTTCGTTCACTCCGCTCACCGCCGGAGTCGGTTTCTGTAATCCGCAGTGCTTCTACGATATCGCCATCGCAGTCGATCAAAGCGACGCTAACAAACTCTACCTCGGCGGATCGCCGTCGCGCGTCTTTGGACGCTCTACAAATGGGGGCACCAGCTATACGAACAGTTCGAGCGGTTTGCACGTCGACACGCACGCCTTCGCGATCGCGCCTTCGAATCCAAACATTGTGTACTTCGGAAGTGATGGCGGAATCTGGAAAACGATGAACGTGCAGGCCACGCCGATCGTGTGGCAGACACTCAACAACACCACGTTCAGTGCAACTCAGTTCATGGGTATCACGCTTCACCCGATCGACCGCAACTACTCGCTTGGCGGAACCCAGGACAACGGTACCGAGTTTCTCGCCTCCGACGGTGCGACGTGGGTGCGGTCCGACGGCGGCGACGGCGGCTTTGCGTATATCGACAGGAACTCGCCGAACACGAGCAACGTGACCGCGTATCACACGTACTTTAATCAAACGAATACGCAGATCGGATTCATTCGTGCTACCACGACGGACACAAACGGTGATCCGATCTGGTCAGGCTTCCTGGGTTGCCAGAACGGCAGCTCCAACAACGGTATCCTGTGCTCGGACACGGTCCGCTTCTATGCTCCGATGGTGGGCGGCCCGGGAAACCCGAACACTCTGTACTTCGGTACGAACAGACTTTATCGGTCCGTTGACCGGGGCGTAACGATGGTCGATGTCAGCGGCACGCTGCCAGCGAACGTGACGGCGATCGGCATCGCACCGCAGAGTGATGATGTTCGTCTGATCGGATTGCAGAACGGAAGTGTTTATCTTTCGACGACTGCCGGTGCGACGACGATGACAAACGTCACCGGAGCGATACCGCCCCGATATGTCGGCAGAGTCGCGATCGACCCGACGAACTCTAACGTCGCCTATGTGTGTCTGAACGGTTACGGTTTGGCTCCCGGTCAGCATGTCTGGAAAACAACAAATCTGCTGAGCGGCGCTCCTACCTGGGCTCCCGCGGGAGCCGGTATTCCGGATGTCCCGGTCAACAGCTTCGCGATCGATCCCGCGAATACGCAAACGATCTTCGCGGGTACCGACGTCGGTGTGTTCAGATCCGACGACGGAGGAGCGAACTGGATCCCGTTCAGCAACGGACTGCCGCGCGTTCCTGTTTTTGGAATGGAGTTCCACCCGGTTCATCGCGTTCTGCGGATCGCCACCCACGGCCGCGGGTTCTACGAGTTCGCGTTTGCCAACCAGCGTGCACCGTTTGATTTCGATGGTGACAACAAAACCGACGTCGCTATCTTCCGTCCGAGTGTCGCCGAATGGTGGCTTAGCAGAAGCTCAAATGGAAGTGTGTTCGCGGCTCAGTTCGGTGCTTCGACGGATAAGATCGCCCCGGGTGATCATACCGGCGATGGCAAGGCGGACATCACGGTCTGGCGTCCTTCGACGGGCGAGTGGTTCGTGCTTCGCTCCGAAGACTTCTCGTTCTTT
>CAMLKY010000546.1 GCA_946480545.1 uncultured Acidobacteriota bacterium | reverse complement strand
GGATCTAACTCGGCCTTTTGTATCGCGGCCCGGAACTCTTCAAGCTTCTGACGTCTGACCCGCGGGTTATGGACGAACTCCAAATCCTCCATGTGCTCGGCGATCCGGTCGTCGAACCCGTTCTTTTCCATGAAGGCGTTGTACCAGTAGAAGGGAACCGAGAACCCGTCGGGAATTATCACGCCAGGAACCTTCGAGTTCAGCATCTCGCCAAGGTTCGCAGCCTTGGCACCGTAGATGACGCTATCCTTTTTGCGCATCTCACGCAGACCGGCTAGCCGTTTGACCGTCAGGTTCACGGGGGGAATCTGCTGGCCGGGCGAGATGAATTCCGTCTTCAGGTCATCCAGCGAGGCGCGCTCGAGCTTGTAGTCGGTGAGAGATGCATCAAGCTTGTAGACAAATGTGTTGTATTCACGAAAGAGCTTGTCGGCGTCTTTTATATACACGTTCGGCACGTTCCAGCCTTTCGCGAGGATGTTTATGTGCGAGAGCGGCGACGAAGGCTTCGCAACGATGATGCCGCGGACCGGGGGCAAGCTCGGCGGGAGTTCCTTGAGGACGACGATCTCGTTGTCGCCGATCTCGACCGTGTCATCCAGCTTGTCGATGATGTGAATGCGGCCCACGGCCTTGCCGGGATTAAGGGCGAGATACGCCTGGTTCTTGTTGAGATCACTCTGGAGCACGCGGTCGATCCCTAACGTCGCCGACACATCTTCCTGCCGGATCGAGTTCGGTTTGTACGCGACAGTCGTGAAGAAGTGAGAGTTTATTGTTTCGTTCGCGAGCTTGATATGCTCCGCCGTCGCAAGATCACCTTCCCAAAGCTCCCATGTGAACTTCTCGACCGGCTTCTGCCACGCGATCGTTCCCACAATGAACCGGCGATCCTCGTCGATATAGATCGGCTTGAACACGTCCGCCCCACGCGGAACCAAATATGTCGCGAGGAGAAAATCTTTGTGAAAGCGAAATCGCTGTGAGTTCACAAAGTAGATCTTGTTTTTCGCCCGCCGATCAATGACGAACATCGCATGCGGAAGCGCATAGGGAGTGTTTTGATGGTAAGTGCGGGCTATCGAATCGAAATCAGATTGTGAGGCGATCTTCGTGAGCGAATTCTTCTTCGACTCGGGCGTCTGCCTCATCGCACCCGCCGGCTCGCGCGTCGGCGACGGCTTCCGCGACATCTGCGCCGATAGCGGCAGCACGAGACATGCGAACACCAACAGGCAGAATCCAGACCGGTAGGAACGGTGCTGATAGCAATCTCGTATTCGTTTCACTTTAGTCATCTTCTTGTCGTCATATCTGGGGCACCCTCCCTACCGGTCGGGTTTCTGCCTGTGAGGCCGGCTTAAAACTTTCCCAAACGTCGGTTCTCCCTTTGTTCGAATGTTTCGTCCCTCATTCGATCCAGCTCGCCGAGCGTCTTAACACTAACGCCGATATCCCGATAGATCCCGTCCGCGATCGTGTAGATCCATCCATGGATCTCCAGCTCCTGATTCCTCTCCCAGGCGTCCTGCACGATCGTTGTCTCGCCGACGCTGATCACCTGTTCGATGACATTGATCTCACACAATTTGTCCAGGCGTGCGTCATAATCCGGTAGCGCGTCGAGGTCGGCCCGATACTTGTGCATCAGGTCCTGGATGTGACGCAGCCAGTTGTCGATCAGCCCAAAGCGGGCGTCGTCGAGTGCCGCCTTTACACCGCCACAACCGTAATGGCCGCAGACGATGATGTGTTTGACCTTCAGGACCTCAACCGCGAACTGCAGCACCGAGAGGCAGTTCATATCGGTGTGATTCACGAGGTTCGCAACGTTACGATGGACGAACATCTCACCCGGGAGCAGCCCGATGCTGGTTGCGGGAGTGATGCGGCTATCCGAGCAGCCGATCCAAAGGTATTCCGGTGTCTGTATCTCGGAGAGCTTCTCGAAGAAGCTCGGGTCGCTCTGCTTTATGCCTTCAGCCCAACTTTTGTTGCCGGCAAGGAGGTGTTGAAGTGTGCTCACGGGAAGATATTCTAGCGTAGAAGTTCGTGCGAGTCAGAATCGGGGTGGGATCGCGGGTCCCGGATTGCGGATTTCACTTTGTGGACCGAGTGGTTTCAGTCTGTCAGAGCATAGGAAATAGAACTACGAGCTGACACGAGACACCGCGAATGAATCCGCAATCCGAAATTGACTCTTATGGCTGATCGTCCACGTCCGACGCCTCGCGAATCCTGTTTCGTTCCTTTACCTGAAACCGTATGCTGAGAAAGAAGGCCACGCAGCCGAGCACTGCAGAAATAAATGCACCGTCGCGATTTCCCGTCCAGAGCATGTACGCGGCGATGCCGGCGAGTATGACAGCGACGATCTGGAAGATCCTTTCCATGATTTAAAGCTTAGCTGGTGGTCTTGATTCTATCTCCGCGCAGAAATGCGGCCGCCGATCTGAAGATGCGACGGAATGCACGGATGACTTTCGGGAAAAACCAGACGAAGAAGATGACGAACACCACAAGAACGATCGCGATGATGACCGGGGCAAAGACCGACAACAGCGTTCCGACGAAAGCGATGA
>CAMLKY010000545.1 GCA_946480545.1 uncultured Acidobacteriota bacterium | reverse complement strand
CGGCCTTCCCCACCGAGCTCATGAAGACCGAATGGCCGGTGCTGTCGTGGTAGGCGATGGCGAACCGGGGCCAGGCGCTCCCGCCCTCGCCGCTCTCCCCGGTGTTGTCCCAGCAGGGCATCGGGTCCACGAGGTCGCGGACGGGCTCGGTGCCGGTGCCGTATTCGCCGGCGTTGAGTTACTTGTGGTCGATTGGTTCGACTGCGGTACGGTTGTTTGCGCGTGCGGCTGTATGATCCAGCTACAGCCGAAAAGTAATGCGATCGAGATTATATTTATACTTTTCAAGTAAGTCCGATGAGACCCAGAATTTCTAAAATAATCCATTTCACAATCTTCGCAGTTTAGTGGCCTGGAGAAAACTTAGGAAGGGCATCCGTGATCCAAGCGCTGGCCGCGCTCCGTGCACTGACTTGGTTCTATTTGCGCTCGTCGCACTGGTCGCTACCTCACTGGGATCGACAGGCCACCGGTGTACTTCTGCGGCGGGAAGGCTCCGGCCGCGGCGGATTGCGATGAGGCGGCTCCCTACTGGCCCGGCAGGTTTCGCGTCACGACTCCGATCTTCCACGACCGGCCGCAACATGAAGCGCGAGCTCGACGCGGTTGCTCAGGTTCTTCTTGTCGAGGATGCGGCTGATGTGTCCCTCGACGGTGCGCAGGCTGAGATTCAGTTCCGATGCGATCTCCTTATTGCTCAGGCCGCGTGCGACTGCTTCGGCGACGCGCCACTCAGCGTCGGTGAGCTCCTCGTCGCGAACGAATTCTGGCGTCTCGTCCTCTTTCTCTCCGAACATCCGGGCGAGATCCGAGTGTGTTCGTTCGACCCGATTCAATATCGCCGCGACGACGGCTGCCAGCTCTTCCGGCTCGAACGGCTTTGTAAGGTACGCATCGACGCCGGTCCGAAAACCCTGGATGCGGTCCGCCGTTTCATCTTTCGCTGTCAGGAAAACGACGGGGACCAGCCGTGTGCGTGCGTTCGAACGGAGGTTCTTTACGAGTTGATATCCGTCCATCCCGGGCATTCGGATATCACTTATGATCAGGTCAGGCAGGGCCTCGGCTACCCGGACCAATGCATCAGCGCCGCGTCGTGCGGTCGCGACATCGTAGCCCTCGGCCCGAAGCGTGTCCGATACCGCCAAAAGCAATCCGGGATCATCGTCAACGACGAGCAGCCTCTTTGCCATTTTCGTCTTCTCCGCAGCCGCCATCCTTCCAGATCGGCAGGTGCAATGTGAATGTACTTCCTTTCGCCACTTC
This sequence comes from uncultured Acidobacteriota bacterium, assembly GCA_946480545.1. The sequence goes on along the minus strand of CAMLKY010000545.1, from coordinate 1,324 downwards.
GGTCTCGACCGTGATCCTTCCGCCCATCCGTTCCATCACGTTCTTACCAAGATAGAGCCCGAGCCCCACACCGGAAACATCCGCGTCTTCCAGCATCGCAGATTCTTCAGTTGCGCTTCGCATCGCGGCGGAATGCGGGGCGGGGCTGCCACGATGAAACTTGTCAAAGAGAACCGGGATATCCTCGGGGGGAATCCCGCGTCCATTGTCGCGAACACTTATCGCGACGAAATTTCCCTCGGCATGGGCGAATAACTGGATCAAGCCGCCGTCCGGAGTATATTTGATCGCGTTCTCTATCAGGTTGCTCAGAACTCGGCGAAGCGCTTTCGGATCGGCACAGATCGCGGGAAGATCCGGCGACGGTTCAATTTCGAGTCTATGTTGACGCCTCTCCGCCGCGTTCGTCTCCGACTTCACGCACAGGCGAATGACCTCGGCAACATCGACCTTCTCGAACGCGATGCGGAATACACCGCCTTCGATACGCGACAGGTCGAGGAGATTGAGCACGAGATCGATCTGCCGGTCACACTCGACGGAGATCGTCTCAAGGTACTCACGCCGCTTATCTTCGCTGAGCTCGGCACGCATCAAGAGCCGGGTGAGCGCCTTGATCGTGGTCAGCGGCGTACGAAGCTCGTGCGAGACACTGCTCACGAAGTCGGACTTCAGGGCGTCCAGCTCTGTAAGGCGGTCTCGTCTTTCCGTGATCCGCGCCGCCATTCGATTAAAGCTTCTTTCAAGTGATGCGATGTCGTCGGCTTGAGCGGCTTCAGGTACACGAGCCGTAAAATCACCATCCGAGATCCGGTCCATTGCGTCGGCGATCGATCGCAGACGGTCCTCCGCGTTCGGCTGGGAAACGACGATCGCTGAAAGAAAAACAAATAGACCGCCGGTCAGAACAGAAACCGCGTACGCGAATAAGCGCCCGGGTGCAAACAACAATGCGGATGCCGCCAGCGGCAGCGCAAATGCGAGAGCTATCACCAACGATCTTCCGCGGACACTCATGCCAGGTAAAAAGGAGATTAGGGCAAAGTATAGCAAATCGGGCAGCCACCTGAGATCGCGCGTAAACACCTGAACAGTCGCGTGGTAACACCGTCGTATCAAGGAGCCGGACAGTCTAAAATTGTTACTAGTGCGGACTATACGATGCTGACATTCGATTACAAGGAGAAAAGGTATCGGGGGCGCTCGGCCCTCGATATCGTCCGTGCGCTCGAGTCGGATGCCGCCGATTATCCGCATCGCGGCCGGGCTGTGCGAGAGTTCCTAAAGTGGTCACTGCAGCACCTGCGCGATCGGCTGCCGCCGC
>CAMLKY010000544.1 GCA_946480545.1 uncultured Acidobacteriota bacterium | reverse complement strand
GAAGCTTCTCGAACGGTCCTCGACGTAGATCAGTCGCAACGGATCGGTCAAACGCCTCTCATAGACCTGCGGCCGAAAATGAAAACTTCCTTCAGCATCGTAAAAGTAGATACCGCTCGGCGGAGCGGACGGTTGCGTGCGCGTTTGTTCGCGATAATCGTATGGGGCGAGAAAGTCTGCGAAGGCCGCGGTAAAGACGAAGAGTCCGGCGATCAACCAGCCGAGTCCGCGTCGATAAGAACCTCGCTTTTGAAAGAAGTGCGGTCTCAGATGAAGTTTGAATCGCGCATCCGCTTGTCGTTCAGCGCCTGCAGCATCTCAGCGAGTGTGTTCCCGAACCATACCGCCGTGCTGGTGATGAGCACGATTCCCATCACAAGCGGAAGATCGCGACCGCGAACAGCGGAAACCATCAGTGTTCCCAACCCATCACGTCCGAGCACCGATTCGACGATCACCGAGCCCCCGAGCACGCCCCCGAGCGACAATCCGAATACCGTAAGAACCGGATTCAGCGCTGCTCGCGTGGCATGACGGAGTACGACGACCCATTCGCCGAGCCCCTTGGCGCGTGCGAGCTGTACGAAATCTTCCTTCATCGTCTCCGAAAGTCCGTCGTGGAACTGGGCGAGGAAGATCGAGATCAGCGGCGCCGCGAGTGCGATCGCCGCAAACCAGAACGCAGCGGCGGATGCAGCGTCGATATTGGCGACGCTGATCTGAGCGACAATTGTCAACGAGAACAGAGCAAGGACGATCCTCGGTGTCGACGCGGTGACGAAGACGATCGCTTCAATTGCCATCCGAAGCCATGGACGTCGAAAGCGTGCGGCAGCGATACTGAGTATCGTCGCGAGGAGTATCGCGACGCCGAGAGCCGCGGCTCCAAGCGTCAACGTACTCGCAAAACGCGAGCTGAGCAGGTTCGTTACGGGGACGCGGAAATACATCGAATCACCGAGGTTCCCGGTCAGCGCGCCGCCCAGCCAGTTGAAGTACCGAACGTGAAGCGGTCTATCGAGTCCGTATACGCGCCGCAGATTCTCGATCGTCGCTTCCGAGATCTGCGGATTGTCGCGAAGGCTCGTCAAAGCATCGCCGCCCGCCAGGCTCAGCAGGCAAAATGTCACTGCCGAGACGATGAACAACATCATCACGCCCTGGAAAATTTTTCTTGTTATGAGCTTGAGCATGGACGGATCGAGTTACCGCTCGGGCGAGCCTCCGACGCGTGTAACTCAGCGTGGGCATCGATATTCTTCATCATCATCCATTGATTTGCAAAATAAAAACTCTTAAACTCAGCCTCGTCTGCAGCTTCACAATCCCGCAAGAATTTTTTTGGTCTCGGAGAAAAATATGTCACGTCTCGCAGTGCTTCGCTGGAACCTTATCCTGGTCGCGCTATTGCTTCTGCTTGCCTGCGGCCAGCCGCCGGGCACCAATACGAATTCAGCCGCCAACAATTCAAAGTTCGCACCAAGAGTTCCGGGTACCCGCGGCGGCTCGATCTCATACCGGATCACATCTCCGCCGAAGACCTTCAACTACCTGGTAGCCGAGGACGAGCCGTCGATCCTGACGGCGTACTATCTGTTGAACGATCGCCTTGTCGAGTTCGATCACGCCACACAAGGCTACCGTGCGGTACTCGCCGAAACGTGGACCACGGCGGCGGACCGTCAGACCGTCGACGTGAAGCTTCGCGACGGAATCAAGTTCTCGGATGGACGCACGATCACTGCCGACGATGTGGCGTTCACGCTTGCTGCAATGTATGACGACCGCACCCAGGCGGCAGCATGGAAAGATTCGATGAGTGTTAACGGGAAGCCGATCGCGACGAAGATAGTGGATGCCCGCACGCTGCAGCTCGTGTTCCCCGAACCCGTCGCAGCAGTCGAAAACTACATGGACAATATTGCGGTCCTTCCGAAACATGTCCTGATCACCGACTCGGACGCGGGCAAGCTTGCCGAGTCGTGGAAGATCACGGCCGCACCGGAGAGCATAGTTACCAGCGGACCTTTTGCTGTCGAGTCAGCGGCCGCAGGCGAGAAGATCGTCCTGAAGCGGAATCCGCATTACTGGCAGAAGGACGAGAAGGGTACGCAGCTTCCGTATATCGATCAGCTTATCCTTGAGGTCGTGAGCGACTCGAACCAGGCGCTGGTCAGGCTGAATCAAAGCTCGCTCGACATCGTCGACCGGATCCGCCCCGCCGATTACGCGTCGTTGCTCAATGCGACCGGACCGGTGCGGGCGTACGACATCGGCCCCGGTCTTGGTGTCGACCACATTTGGTTCAACCTGAATAAGACAACGTCGGATGGAAAGCCCGTTGGAAATCCCGTGAAACACGCGTGGTTTTCGGATAAACGTTTTCGGCAAGCGATCTCCGCCTCGGTGGACCGGAATGCCATCGCGACCACGACGCTGCAAGGTTTGGCTACGCCGCTGCACAGCTTTATATCGCCCGCGAATCGTGCGTGGGCAGATCCCAATGCGACCAAGGTCGAATACGATCTGACGCGAGCGGCAAAGCTTCTGGCGGATGCGGGACTCGTCGGACTACCAAATGCAGGGAAGTCGAC
>CAMLKY010000543.1 GCA_946480545.1 uncultured Acidobacteriota bacterium | reverse complement strand
CCAGCGCCGGCAGTACGGCCTTGCGCGCGGCGGGCGCCGGGGCGATGTATTCCTCGATTACCACGTGAGCATTAGCGCCGCCGGCGCCGAATGAGGACACGCCGGCGATGCGCGGTATCGTCGCAAAGGTGCCGCACCTCCTGAGAATCGTAGACTAGTAAATAGTTAATCGTGAATCGTAAATAGAATGACCGACGTTGCGGTTCACTATTTACCATTGACGATTTACCGACAAATATATGGCATTATCGTTAAATAATCTGAAGCCGGCGAAGGGCTCGACGCACAAGAAGAAGCGGGTCGGGCGGGGGCCGGGGTCGGGTCTCGGGAAAACCTCGGGACGCGGGCACAAGGGTCAGAAATCGCGTTCGGGCTACAGCAGCCGGGCGGGGTTTGAGGGCGGTCAGATGCCTTTGCAGCGTCGCCTTCCGAAGCGTGGTTTCACGAACATCTTCAAGAAGCAGTGGATCGAGATCAGCCTTGCGAAGATCGAAGCAAACTTTAACGCGGGTGACGATGTCACGCCCGAGATCCTGCACGATCGCGGGTTGATCAAGAAAGCAAAGCACGATCTTGTGATCCTCGGGAATGGTGAGATGTCGAAGGCTATCAATATCTCGGCACATCGCTTTACAAAGACGGCCAAGGACAAGATCGAAAAGGCGGGCGGTGCCGCGACCGAAATCAGAAAAGCGGCTGAAGCTGCGGCATAGTTCGTTGATAGTTGATCGTTGATCGTCATGGTTGACGGTCGCTTCCGAACAACGATCCGCGAACGACGATCAACGAACAAAATATATGGAGAAGTTTCTAAACGCAGTTCAGAACATGTTCAAGGTTCCGGAGCTGCGTACGCGTATTCTATTTACGCTCGGTCTGCTTGCGATCTACCGGCTCGGTGCTCACGTTACCGCACCGGGGATCAACAAGGCACGGCTCGAACAGGTTTGGAGCGAGGTTGCGGGAACCCTTCTCGGGGTGCTGGACCTTTTCTCCGGCGGTAACTTCCGCACGATCTCCGTTTTCGCTCTCGGTGTCACCCCCTATATCACAGCATCGATCATCATGCAGTTGATGCCCGTCCTCTCGCCCGCGGTCAAGAAGATCCAGGAAGAGGGCGAGGTCGGCCGTCAGAAACTCAACCAATGGACGCGATACCTGACGGTCGTTCTGTGCGCCGTTCAGACGTTCTTTGTCGCTACATGGCTGAGCCGCAACGGCATCATCTCCGAGACCTGGTGGGCGACGGCGGTACTTCAGGTTTCCGAGCGTGTGCGTGCGGGCGATGCGATGCAGACGCTTGGCGTTATCTTTCTAGTGGTCGTACTTGTCGCACTCATCGCGCTGGTCGTCTATGTGGAGTCGGCACGGCGTAACATCGCCATCACGTACGCGAGCCGTCGCGTCGGCAGCCAGACGTTCCGCGGGAAGGAAACCAGCCTGCCCCTGAAGATAAACATGGGTGGCGTCATCCCGGTCATCTTTGCCTCGTCGGTGCTGGCGATGCCGCAGACTCTATTTTCTGCTTTCCCACCGGCCGAGGGCGACACGACATCCACTTGGGCGAAGATACATACGTTCTTCCAGCAGTTCCATGGCGGAGATCCGTACTACGAGCTCGTCTTTATCTCGTTGATCGTGCTCTTCACGTTCTTTTACATCACGATCGTATTCAATACCGACGAGGTCGCAGATAATCTCCGTAAACACGGCGGGTTCATTGCCGGCATCAGGCCGGGGGCTCCGACCGCGGAGTACCTGAACACGATATTGACGCGGCTGACGACGGTAGGCGCGCTTTATCTGGCGTTCGTGTCGTTCGTGCCGCAGATCCTGCTCAGCGGTTTCCGCGTCGCACGGCTGCCGTTCATCGGCGATCGGGTGGACGCGTTCTTCTCGGCAACACCCGGGTTGAACTGGATACCGACGGGTTTAGGCTACCAATTCTTTTTCGGCGGCACTTCGCTGCTTATCCTTGTAGGCGTCGCGATGGACACGGTCGCCCAGATCGAGGCCCAGCTCGTGATGCGTAATTACGAAGGCTTCCTTGGCGCCGGGTCGCGGCTCCGCGGGCGCCGGGGTTGATCTGATTTTTAACCGCCGAGACGCGGCGACGTCGAGAAGATATTTCTTTGTCTCCGCGTCTCCGTGTCTCGGCGGTTAACGCTCTATGCGAAAGATAATCGTTCTTATCGGAGCTCCGGGAGCCGGGAAGGGTACGCAGGCCAGGCTTTTGCAGGAGCGGCGGGGAATCCCGCAGATATCGACCGGCGACATGTTCCGTGAGATGAAGACCCTCGAGACGCCGCTTGCCCGGGAGGTTCAGGAGATCATGAAATCCGGCAAGTACGTTCCGGCTGAGATTACCTCCCGTATGGTTCGTGAACGAACCTCGCGAGATGACACCAGGAACGGTTATATCCTGGATGGCTATCCGAGGACGATGGTACAGGTCCAACATCTTGAAGAACTGGCAACTGAGCAGGGCTTTGAGATAGACGCGATCGAAATCGACGTGCCGCGAGACGAATTGACGAAGCGGTTGACGGGCCGTCGGTCGTGTCCCGAATGTAACGAGATCTATAACGTCCATTCG
>CAMLKY010000542.1 GCA_946480545.1 uncultured Acidobacteriota bacterium | reverse complement strand
CCATCCGCGGTCCTGGCGTTAGCTCGTTTTCGTGGCGTTTCGTGTAATTGGTGTCCTTCGTGGTTAAGCTATTCTTCACATACATGAATGATCGTTAGGTCGTAGAAAAGATAACCACGAAACGCACTAACCACACTCTGCGGCTTGGTCCCTCTCTTCATTGTCGATTTCGTTCCGCCTTAGGAGCCCTAAGGTATTCTCCGCTAAACTATCGGCAATGCACCCGGACCTTCGCTCGTTTCTTCAAACCCTTCGAAAAGAAAATGAACTCATCGAAATCTCCGCCGAGGTCGATCCATATCTTGAGATCGCCGAGATCCACCGGAGAGTCATCGAAGAGCGGGGCAAGGCTCTTCTCTTCACAAACGTAAAGAACTCTAGTTTCCCCGTCGCCACAAATCTCTTTGGAACCGTAAAGCGAATCGAGCTGGCGTTTGGTCCCAAACCTCAGGAGTTTGTCCGACGCGCAGTCGAGATGGTGGAGTCGATCATTCCACCCACGCCACGCAAGCTTTGGTCATTTCGGGATGTCGGACTCAAAGGGCTAAAGCTCGGAACGAAGCGGGTCGGCCATGGCCCCGTTCTCGAAGCGAAGCAGTCCACACCAGACCTCGAAAAGATCCCTTTCATCCAGCTCTGGCCGGAAGACGGCGGATACTTTAACACGCTTCCGCTCGTCTATACCGAAAGCCCCACTAGCGGCAAACATAATCTCGGCATCTATCGGATGCAGCGTTACGGGCCGACTACAACGGGCATGCACTGGCAGATCGGGAAGGGCGGTGGCTTTCATTACTTTGAGGCGGAGCAGCGCGGCCAATCACTTCCGGTGACTGTTTTTCTCGGCGGACCGCCGGCCCTGATAATCTCCGCGATCGCGCCACTCCCTGAGGATGTTCCCGAGTTGATGCTCGCGTCACTTCTGGCGGACGGAAAGATCCGCACGGTCGATGATCCTAGGTCCGGCCGTCACCGTTTGCTTGCCGATGTCGAGTTTGCGTTCTGCGGACATGTGCCCCCGATTCAGCGAAAGCCCGAGGGCCCGTTTGGCGATCATTACGGTTACTATTCACTGACGCACGATTACCCGGTGTTTCACGTCGACGCCATCTACCACCGCAAAGACGCGATCTACCCCGCCACCGTTGTAGGTAAGCCGCGGCAGGAAGATTTCTTTATCGGAGATTACCTGCAGGAGCTTCTCTCCCCGCTGTTCCCGGTCGTGATGCCGGCCGTGCGGGATCTTTGGAGCTATGGCGAGACGGGATTTCATTCGCTGGCTGCTGCAGTCGTAAAGGAGCGATACGCTCGCGAAGCGCTGTCGGCCGGCTTTCGGATCCTCGGCGAAGGACAGCTCTCCCTAACGAAGTTCCTAATGCTGACGGATGTCCGGTGCGATCTTCGCGATTTCAGATCTCTACTCGAAACCGTTCTCGAGCGGATCGAATGGCACCGCGATCTTTTTATCTTTAGCCAGACGGCGTTTGATACGCTCGACTACGCGAGCGGAAAGATAAACCACGGGAGCAAGGCGATCATGATCGGAACCGGCGAGAAGAGGCGTGAGCTGGCTCGCAAGTTTCAGGGGCCGCTTCCGGACGGAGTAACGCACGCCGAGCCGTTCTCTGGAGGATGTCTCGTCATTCAGGGTCCATCGTACTCGGATGAAAAAGATCTCGCATCGAGGATCGCCGAGAGCGGCGCCTTTGATGACTGGCAGCTCATCGTGCTGCACGACAACATCGAATTTGCCCGGGCAACCGACAAGTTTCTCTGGGCGACATGGACACGCTTCGATCCCGCAAGCGACATCTATGCACGCGAGGTCGATGTTCGAAACAATCACATTGGATACACTGCACCTGTTGTCATCGACGCGCGAATGAAACCGTGGTATCCAAGGGAAGTAGAGCCGCACCCGGATACCATAAAGCTAGTCGACGGGCGCTGGCGAGAGTATTTTCCTGCATGAAGAAGTGGCTTAAACGCATCGGCATTGTGCTCCTCGTGATCGTGACGGCGGTCGGTCTGCTGCTTGCTTACGCGTACTTCGTCGAGCCGCGACAGTTTGTCGTTGTCGAGGAAACGCTGGCGGTGCCGAACTGGGATCCGCGTCTGAACGGATTCAAGGTAGTCGCAATATCCGATATTCACACCGGATCGAACTATGCCCCGATCGAGCGTCTGCGGCTCGTTGTCGAGAAGGCGAACGAGCAAGACGCCGACCTGATCGTGCTGCTTGGCGACTACGTGTCGGAACTAAGCCGCGGCCGCGTTCGCAACCCGCCCGACGGTGCTGACGGGACTCAGTTGAAGATCCCTGTAAACGAGATCGCCGACGGATTGCAGGGCTTCAGAGCGCGGTACGGCGTTTACGCGGTCATCGGAAATCACGACTGGTATCACAACGAGCGGAAGGTGCACGCCGAACTTGAACGTGTCGGCATAAATGTTCTTAACAACGAGATCACGGAGATCCCGGTAGCGGACTCCGTAGTGCGCGTATGGGGGATCGAGGATCTCTGGAAGAACCGGCGTGTCCCGTCCGAGGCATTCGATGCTTTACCCGATAAGAGTAACGTGATCGCGATCACGCATA
>CAMLKY010000541.1 GCA_946480545.1 uncultured Acidobacteriota bacterium | reverse complement strand
GAAACATTTTTGACTATTTTAAGGAGGGCGTGCTGGTGATCTACGAGCCGCTGATCATCGAGCAGACCCTCACGACCTTCTACGAGAGCATTCACGATCGCTACACGCAGACCCTCAACGCTGATGACATCGCGCTCGAGCCCCGTGAACTCTTCCTCGAGCCAGCAGAGCTGCGCGAAAAACTAGAGACCGTGCATCGCATCGAGCTTCGGGCGCTCGGACGGACGGCGGCGAAGACCGATGAGGAGTTCGCGATCAATACCGGAGAAAGCTCCGGCCCCATACCGCTTTTTCTTTTTTCAACTGCAGAAAAGTCGAACGACGTCGAGATCCTGTCTCGTTCCACGAGGAAATTCCACGGTGATCTGTCGGCCTTTGCCGCCGAGATGAGGACGCGGGAACAGCCGCCGCGATTCGCCATCGAGACCGTCGGATTAGCCGAGCGGCTCGAAGAGATCCTGCGTGAATACGACGTGGCCCTACCTTCGGGCACCATTAAGATCGGCAAGCTTTCGAGCGGTTTTGAGATCCCCCAATCACGTTTCGAGGTGATCACGGAGACCGAGGTTTTCGGTGAAGTACAGCAGGCAGAAGTCACTCCGGTACGTAGAACAGCTCAACGGAAAAGCAGGCTCGGCGCGTTCATCTCCGACTTTCGAGATCTGAAGTCGGGTGACTATGTCGTACATGTCGATCACGGCATCGGCCGGTTCGATTCGCTTCAGACGATCGAGGCCGGAGGCATGTCGCGCGAATTCATGCTCCTGATCTATGCCGACGATGCGAAGTTGTTCGTGCCCGTCGAACGCATGGACCTTGTGTCTCGATACTCGTCCGGAGAATCCACGACACCGACGCTCGACCGGCTCGGCGGCCTCGGATGGCAAAAGACGAAGGCGAAGGCAAAACGCGCGATGCGCGATATGGCCGATGAGCTCCTTCGGTTGTACGCCGAGCGAAAGCTCGTCACGGGTTACGCTTTTTCTGCCGACACGCCCTGGCAGCAGGAATTTGAAGATGCGTTCCCCTACGAACTCACGACCGACCAGGCAACAGCGATCGACGATGTGAAGGAGGACATGGAGACCGCCCGCCCGATGGACCGCCTGATCATCGGCGACGTGGGTTATGGCAAGACAGAGGTCGCGATGCGGGCAGCGTTCAAGGCCGTGATGGACGGCAAACAAGTGGCCGTGCTTTCACCGACGACGGTGCTGGCGTATCAACACTACGAGACGTTCTGCAAACGCTTCGCCGCTTTTCCGGCCAATATCGATCTGCTGTCGCGATTCCGCAGCACGAAAGAACAGAAAGCGGTTGTTGAGGAAACTGAGAAAGGAAACGTCGATGTCCTGATCGGTACGCACCGGATCCTCTCGAACGACGTCAAGCTTCCAAAGCTCGGGCTCGTCGTTGTCGATGAAGAACAGCGCTTCGGTGTCGCACACAAAGAAAAGCTGAAGCAGTTGAAAAAGAAGGTCGCCGATCCCGCGCACACTGAACATGTCGCTACTCGGGATGCGCGACATGTCCGTGATCGAAACGCCGCCGCGCGACCGCCTCGCCATTAACACACAGGTCATACAGTTTTCTGAAGGAGTGATCCGCTCGGCGGTCGAGCTCGAACTTGCGCGAAACGGTCAGATCTTCTTCATCCACAATCGTGTCGAAACGATCGAAGCGATCGCCGCACTGATCCAGAAGATAGTGCCGAATGCTCGGATCGCCGTCGGGCACGGCAAGATGAATGAAAAAGAAATGGAGCGAGTGATGCTCGACTTCATGGACCATAAGTACGACATACTCGTGGCGACTACGATCATCGAGAACGGTATCGATATCCCGCGTGCGAACACGATCATCATCAACCGGGCGGATAATTACGGACTCTCGCAGTTGTATCAGCTTCGCGGCCGCGTCGGGCGCTCGAACCGACGGGCGTACGCATACTTGCTCATCCCGAGCGAACTTGAGCTGACGCCGATCGCTCGTCGCCGCTTGAGTGCGATCCGCGAATTCTCGGACCTCGGCGCGGGTTTCCGACTCGCGGCGCTCGATCTCGAGCTTCGCGGTGCCGGCAATATCCTGGGTGGCCAGCAATCGGGACATCTAGACGCGCTCGGATTCGATCTGTACACGAAGATGCTCGAGCGGACGATCGCCGAGATGCGTGGCGAAGAGATCGCCGATGAGACAAGCGTTTCGATCAATCTTGGTGTCGATGTCGCGATCCCGCACGAGTACATTTCCGAAGCCGGCCAACGGCTTAGGACCTACAAACGGATCTCGTCGGCAGGTTCGGAAAGCGAGCTCATGGATATTCATGCCGAGATCGAAGATCGCTACGGCCGTATCCCCGAATCCGTCGAGAATCTTTTTGCTTATGCACGACTGCGTAAGCTGGCCGAACGTCTCTATGTCGTCTCCATCGACCGGGCCGCGGCCGGCATCGCGATAAAGCTCAGCCAGAACGCAAAAGTGGATCCGGAAAAGCTCATGGCATTCCTGAGTGCGAATGAAGGTGCAAGCTTTTCGCCGAGCGGTATTCTGCGTGTCGAGGTCGTGGATGATGGCCCGATCAACGCGGCGAACCAGGCGCTGATGGAT
>CAMLKY010000540.1 GCA_946480545.1 uncultured Acidobacteriota bacterium | reverse complement strand
ATCATGTTGGGGATGTCTCCGGTCGGTGATACGAGCGCGGCGATGATCAGTATGAGGACGATCGCAAGCTTCCAACTCCGGATCAGCAATTGGGCAGAGATGAGCCCGATTCGCGACAGAACATAGGTAATAGCGGGCATCTGGAAGATAACGCCCATCGCGAGCATGATCAGCGTTATGAAATCGAAATAGTCGGTCGCCCGCAGCAAGAGCCGGAAATCCTCGCCCAGGCTCAGGAGGTACCTGACCGCCGGTGGAAATAGGATGTAATAAGCGAACGCTGCCCCGAGTATGAACGAGATTGTCGAGAGAAGAATAAACGGCGTGACGTAGGCTCGTTCGTGCTTATAAAGCGCCGGTGATATAAAACCCCACACTTGCCATAGCAAGAGCGGAACCGAAAGGGCGATCGCCGAATATAGCGAGACCGTGACTAGGAGCGTGAAGCTCTCGGCAGCGGTCGTGACGATCAGCTCCTCCTCGGGTGGAGGCTCATTCAAAGCTTCCGCCGTGATCTCGACCGGTAAACGGACTCCGGCCGGAATAACACCGTTCCCGGTAAGGATGGGTTCGTCAGTAAAGACGCCGGCGACCCCTTGAGCATCACGTGAGACGATAGCCGAAACGGAAGTTCCCGGTGCGATCACGCTCGCGCCTAATTTCGTCGAACGATCAAAGACGTAGACGCCGCGGTCGCCCTCTCGAAGGCTCGTGAGCGAGAGTATCGTTTCGTCGCCGCGTAGACCTTTGATCGGAAGCTCGCGGCGTTCGGCATTCGAAAGTTCACGGCGGATGGGGACGGAGAGAAATCGGAAAATGGTATCGGAAAAATAGAAGCAGAAAATGAAGGCGATGATGATGATGATGACCGAATTCACGAGCCGCTTGCGCAGCTCGTCCAGATGTTCGAGAAACGACATCTGCCCGCCGCGTTCTTCCAGCTCGATATTTTCCGGGTCCGTCATCAGGATTGTCTACAACCAGCTCTGCTTGTCGGAGAGCCTCTCGTCCGCGGCTTCGAGGTCGCTGGATTTCTCCTGGTTCGCTTCGTCCACCGGCACCGATTCAGGTTCTATGACCTCAGACGGAAGATCGCTGAAGAGGTCAGTCTGCGCCGGTTTCACCTGCGGCGGGGCGATAGTATTCGCCTGCTCGTCTCCAGCGGGTGTGTCTCGCGGTACGGTCGCGGGTTCCCCGAGGTCTCCGGTCCGGAGGGCACGTACCTCTTCTTCGAAATCCACCTCGCGCTGCCACGTGGCCTTGAACTCGTTAGTCGTGTTCCGGAAGTCGGCCATTGTCTTTCCGATCGTCTTGGCGATCTGGGGCAGCTTGCGCGGCCCAAGAAAGATTAGGGCGATGATCCCGATGAGGATCAGCTCAGAAGTTCCGATTGATTCCAGTATGAGTAGAAACACGACGATCAATTTACCTCGATCAGATGCCCTCTTTTTTCGACGACGCGGCCGATCACTTTCGCCGAGTCTAGTTCGCCGACAAATCTCTCGAGCTTATCGGCCGGAATGCTAATTAATAATCCCCCGGCGGTCTGCGGATCAAACAGCGCACTCTGCATCTCTCTTGATACGTTCGGTTGGAACGCCACGGTTTCACCGACGTAGACGCGATTGTTCTTATCGCCGCGCGTGAGCATTCCTTGCGCGATCAATTCCAGTACGTCTGGAAGAAGCGGTACCGCGAGTGACTCGAGCTCGAATGTAACACCACTCGCCTTGGCCATCTCGTACGCATGGCCGAGCAGTCCGAAACCAGTGATGTCCGTACATGCGTTTACACCTACTGCCTGCATAAGAGTACTAGCTGCGGCGGCCGACGTCGTCATGGTTGCGATAGCAGCCGCGACTGTTTCGGGTCGCGCCTTTTCATTCTTGACCGCAGTATTGATCGCGCCGGTTCCGATCGGCTTTGTAAGCACCAACGCGTCGCCGGGTTTCGCCCCCGAGTTCGTAACGACGCGGCGTGGGTCTATGATTCCGGTGACCGAATATCCGAACTTCATTTCCTGATCGTCAACAGAGTGGCCACCCAGCACTACTACACCTGCCTCAGTCATCGTACTCTGACCGCCCGCAAGAATTTCGCCCAGCACATCCCAGTCGCCCTTCTGGGGGTAACAAACTATCGATAAAGCAGTTAGCGGTCGCCCGCCCATGGCGTAGACGTCGTTCAACGAGTTGACTGCGGCGACTTGGCCGTAGACGAACGGGTCATCGGCGACCGGGGTGAAGAAGTCGACGGTCTGTACCAGCGCTAAGCCGTCCGCAAGGCGAAACACTCCTGCGTCGTCGGCGGTGTCGAAACCGACGATCACGTTCTCACTGGATTGTGCTGGTAGCTTGCTCAAAACTTGAGCAAGATCGCCGGGTGCGAGTTTTGCCACTCAACCGGCGCACGAAACCATCTGTGTAAGTCGCTGCTTCACCACTGACCTCCTTATTCGATTATTGTCTGGTAGATCCGATCCAGGTCTTCCTGGCTGTAATACTCGATCTCGACTTTTCCGCCTCCGCCCTTCGCATTCGGGATTATATTTACGCTCGTGCCGAGACGTCGCCGTAGTTTTGTCTCAGCAGCGGCGAAGTTTGGGTCTTTAGC
>CAMLKY010000539.1 GCA_946480545.1 uncultured Acidobacteriota bacterium | reverse complement strand
TGTCGGACCAGCGTCGGATATTTATTCGCTCGGCGTCATCCTTTACGAGCTTCTGACCGGTCACCGCCCTTACCGCTTCAAGCGGAAGATCGCGGACGAGGTCGCCCGCGTCATTCGAGAAGAGGAACCGACGAATCCAAGCGGCAGTCTCACGCACGATGAGATCCTCTTGCCGCAAAACGGCAGCGATCCGACATTGGAAAAAGTGCTGACCGCGAGAAGCGCGTCGCTCGAGAGTCTGAGGCGTGAACTGACCGGCGATCTTGACCGCATTGTGCTTAAGGCGCTTCGCAAGCGGCCCGGTGACCGTTATGCTTCGGCGGCTGAATTTGCCGACGATGTCACAAACTTCCTGGAAGGGCGGCCGGTAAACGCAGAGTTCTACATCTCGATGACGAACATTCCGCGGTCGCGGGTGAGCGACAAGCTTTCTGTCGCGATCCTTCCCTTCAAGGCGCTCGGCAACGTGGGCGGCGATACCGGTGACGACTACATGGGTATCGGATTCGCGGACGCGCTCATCTCGCGCCTGAGCGGCGTGCAGCGGCTGGTCGTTCGTCCGACAAGCTCGGTACTGCCATTCGTAAACAGCGATCCGTTCGAAGCCGGCGAGCGCCTCGGCGTCGATTACGTGCTCGATGGAAATGTGCGTTTGTCCGGCAGCAGGATCCGGGTCTCAGTCCAGCTTTTGAATGTCGGCGAACGCTCGACGCGTTGGGCGAAGGCATTCGATAGCGAGATGACCGATGTTCTCGAGTTGGAGGACACGCTCTCGGAGCAGGTTACGAGCTCACTGCTTCCCCAGTTGACCAGCGAAGAGCGTGCGCGGATCGAAAAGCGCGGTACGAATAAGCCGGCGGCATACGAAGCGTACCTTCGGGGGCGATACTTCGCGAACAAGTTTACCGACCAGTACCTGCGAAAGGCGGTCGAGGCATACAAGCAGGCGATCGAGATCGACCCCGATTACGCGCTCCCATACACCGGTCTCGCGGATTACTACACGTGGTCGGCGATCTTCGGGGAGATCCCGTCACAGGAAGCGTTCCCACAGAGTAACGCGGCGGCGCGGAGGGCGCTCGAGATAGACGATTCACTCGCCGAAGCCTACGCCGCTCTCGCCTTCGGAGTTTTCCTTAGCGACTGGAATTGGGCGGATGCAGAGTTTCTCGCGAAGCGCGCTATCGAGCTCAATCCGAATTACGCATTCGCTCACGAGTGTTATTCGAACTACCTCGTTGCGCAGGGCCGGTTCGAAGAGGGCATCGCCGAGATAAAACGCGCCGAGGAGCTCGATCCGGTTTCGCCGCGTGCGATCTTGATGACGGCGTGGGTCCTCTACCAGGCACGTCGGTTCGAAGAGTCTGCTGCGCGGGCTCGGAAGGCGACCGCGATGCAGCCGGATTTCCCACAGGGTCTGCTGCACCTGGGCAACAGTCTCACGGGAATCGCCGAGTACGAAGAAGCCGTTGCCGTGCTGCGAAACAGCGCCGAGTTATGGGGTGATTCGGGTCTGCCCCGCTATATGCTCGCACACGCCCGGGCCGCTTCGGGCGATATGGCCTCGGCTCGAAAGATCCTCGACAAGATGCTCGAAACCGCACAGCGAAAACACGTCAAGCCGTACTTCATCGCGATGGTATGCGTGGCGGTCGGGGAGTACGATCGGGCATTCGAGTACTTCGAGCGTGCCGTCGAAGAGGGTAATGAATGGATGATCTGGTTCGGAACCGAACCGAAGCTCGACCCGATCCGCGACGACCCAAGGTACCTGAAACTGTTGCGGGCGACGAGAAATCCACTGGCCGACGTTCAGGATTCCCATGTCGTCTCGGTCCAGCCGCAGACGGGCGAACGCGAGCGATCGATCGCGGTGCTGCCGTTCAAGTCGGTGGGCGGATCGGACACAGGTTCGGGCGAGGACGAGTACCTGCGTCTCGGGCTTGCCGATGCGGTGACAATGCGATTGTCGAATGTCCGTCGATTCCTCGTGCGGCCGACCAGCTCGGTACTCCCGTTTTCGGGAAATGATGTCGATCCGTTCTCGGCCGGTGCGGCGCTTGGCGTCGAGTTTGTTGTTGACGGCATCATCCGGCGCGTCGGTGATCGCATCCGCGTCACGGCGCAGCTTTTGAACGTCGGTGAGAACTCGACGCGTTGGTCGGCAAGCTTCGCTGAGGCTTTTACTGACGTGCTCGAGCTTGAAGATTCGATCTCGCAGCAGGTAACCAAACAGCTGATCCCGCAACTCACGGGCGAGGAACAGGAAAAGCTTTCAAAGCGGGGCACCAACTGTGCCGAGGCCCACGACGCGTACTTGCAAGGAAGATATTTCTGGAACCAGTTCGTTCCCGATTCATTTCAGAAAGCGATCGCGGCATTCCGGCGCGCGATCGAGCTCGATCCCAATTATGCGCTCGCACATGTCGGCGTCGCCGGCTACTACACGTGGGCTTGTATTTACGGGATCGAGACTCCGACCGAAGGCTTTCCCAGAGTGTTTGAATCCGCCACCCGGGCACTCGAGATCGACCCGTCTCTGGCCGAAGCTCACGCCGCGCTCGGGTTGTATTACTCGAACATTCAGGAATGGGAAAAGGCCGAGGAGCATTAT
>CAMLKY010000538.1 GCA_946480545.1 uncultured Acidobacteriota bacterium | reverse complement strand
CGAGATCGCCTTCGCTCCGCTCGAATCTCGCGGTCTGTTCTTCAGTCGCCCATTCCTGCCAGATGTCGACGCCGCGAGCGCGAAGATCGGCTTCATCGGTCGACCCGCTCAGGAACCAGAAGAGCTCTTCTGCGACCCAACGAAAAGGAACACGCTTCGTAGTAACGATCGGGAATCCTTCTCGGAGATCAAACCGCGTTTGATAACCAAATGTCGAGATCGTGCCGACGCCTGTCCGATCTTCGTGGCGGGATCCTTTGTCGAGAATGTGACGGAGAAGGTCGTGATATTGCCTCATGTTTGTGAATCGTCAATAGTAAATCGTGAATAGGGACTCGGTGCAAGCCAGAACCTAACAACTAATGCGCCGCACCTTAGTTCCGAGCACGGACTCTATTTACGATTCACGATTTACGATTTACAAGCCCACCCTTTACTATTTACTACTTATGCTGGAAGTCAGCTTCAACAGCCCACAGTGCGGGTGGATGTCGATCGGGTTCGAAGACGGCATTAGCGAATTCCATACGACGACTGCTCACGCACCACATGAGGCGGCGTTGCCCGAGTTGATGAAGATCCTCACGTCGCTTGCGGACCCGACTTCTCCTCAAAACGAGTACGTGCTGAAATGGAATCGCGATCCCGAAGAGTTCGACTTCAGATTCGTTCGCGAGGGCGAGAATATCTCGATCCAGATCTTCCAGTACCCGACCGACGACCGGTTGCCGGCGGAACGCGAGTTGGTTTTCACACATAGCGGACCCGCGAAAGAGGTGATCGAGGCATTTGGCGTCACGTTCGAGCAGCTATATCAAGACCGCGAGACCGACGAATTCGAATTCAACTGGCGTCAACCGTTTCCGCTCAAGGAGTTCGGGGAGTTCAAGAATGCCTTGAATCGCTGAGAGTAAGATGCTGTTCAGCCCTGCCGCACAGACTATCCACTTGTCACTGGTCACTATCAACTGAAGAAGCCGCTTCCTTCAGTTGATAGTGAATAATGACAAGTGGGTAGTGTAAGAAACATCAGCGGTGTGAGCTACTGATCGATGAAAGAAAGACTATTAGATCTACTCGCATGCCCCACCTGCGGCGGCGACATCCTGCTCGCTTACGCGAGCAAGTACGATGGTCACGAGATCATCGAAGGCGTACTGACGTGCAAGAAGTGCTCGCGCGAATACAAGGTCGTGCGCGGCGTGCCGAGGTTTGCCGATCTGGGAAAGATCGAGGAAGACAAAGCCGAAACGGCGGAGAATTTCGGTTGGCAGTGGACGCACTTCACACAGGAAGATCCGAAGTACAATGAACAATTCCTCGGTTGGTTGCAGCCGGTTAAGCCGGAGTTCTTCGCAGGCAAGATCGTTCTCGAAGGGGGCTGCGGTAAGGGCCGGCACACAAAGCTTGCGGCCGAGTGGGGAGCAAAAGAGATAGTCGGGATCGACCTTGGCGACGGAGTCGAATCTGCCTTCGCGCTGACGCGGAATCTACCAAACGCGCACATCGTCCAGTGCGATATCTTCAAGCTGCCATTCAAGAAGGTTTTCGATTACGCGTTCAGCGTAGGTGTCCTGCACCATACGCCGAACCCGAAGAAGGCGTTTACCTCGCTCGCCTCGAAGGTAAAGAAAGGCGGCCACATTTCGGCGTGGGTCTATGGTGCGGAGAATAACCAGTGGATCACAAAGTACGTGAATCCCGTACGCGAGAGCTTTACATCGAAGATCAGCCAGCCGGTGCTGTACCAACTTTCCAAGCTCCCGACTTTGTCGTTGTTCCTTACAACCAAGCTCGTCTACCGGCCGGCGAACATCGCTGCCAAGCCACTGGCGAAAAAGCTGTTCTATAACGATTATCTGAACCACATCGGATCGTTCGGCTGGCGCGAGCAGCACAACATCGTCTTCGACCACCTCGTCGCACCGACCGCGTTCTATATTTCGAAGGACGAGTTCGAAACCTGGTGGAATGACATCAAAGCCGAAGACGTCGAGATCATCTGGCATAATCGAAACAGTTGGTGCGGGTTTGGAAGAATTGCGTAGTAGATAATGAGGAGTTTTAGCCGCGACCTTTCGCAGACGACGCGAATCAGATTTTTCTGAGTTTTCGTCTTTCCGTACCTTCCTTGGTTTAAGTGATTTCGGTGGTCGATCCGGATGTCACCACGGAAAGCACAGAAAGCACGGAAAGGAACCAAAAGCCTCGGACCGAGACTTATGAAATTCGATCACGGCATCGCAAAGAAGTACCGAAAGTCGGTCGAGGAGGCCTTCGACACGATACTCGACGCGGGTAACGAATCGCATCGAGAGGTGGCACGGTTGATCCTGGATTCGAAGATGCTCGTCCGCGTTGGGCCAGTCAGCAAGATAAACGCCTCGGGGATCACCGGATTGATCGACAACGGCGACACTAACGACCGCATCGAAGACGAACGGCTGAGCCTCGAGGAGGCGTTCGACGAGATCTACATCGCGATCGCCGAAGAGACGATCGACACCGGCGGCCTGAAGATCGTGCACCGCTTCGCCAGCGACATGGGCGTGCCGCAGTTCACCGACCCGAAGGGCTGGAACTACGTCACCGCCGAAGCCAGCAACGGCGCGGTG
>CAMLKY010000537.1 GCA_946480545.1 uncultured Acidobacteriota bacterium | reverse complement strand
TCTTTCTGATTTACCACCCCGCCAACTTCCTCGCGGCAGTTGGCTTTTCCCCTCCTGTTTTGTATCACTTCCTATAAACCTCCACCCCATCTCTAAACTCGACCGCGATCTTTCCTTCTGACTCGGCGTAGTCCAGGTGCGCGATGGCTTCGGATATTGCGAGAAAGCGATGGACGTCGTGGTCGAATGAGTTTGGAAACAGAGACTGTGCCGCCTCGAATGCAGTTAGGCCGGAGGACGAAATCAATCCGACAACCTTCTTTTGTCTTTCGTCTATCGCCCGGACATACCGGTGAAATATTTCGTCGAAATCCGTGATCGGTTCGCCATGTCCGCCGTATGCGAGGGTCGGTCTGAACTCGCGCAGACGGGCCAGACTTACAAGATATTCCGCCAGGGAGCGAAACCTCTTGTCAGGATCGATCGGGTCCGGCGAGAGGATCGGGTTTGGTGTTATCCGCTTCAGCACGCAGTCGCCGCAGATCAGCGTGCGGTTCGCCTCACGTACGAACGAGCACGATCCCGGGGTATGACCGGGCGTATGCAGCACGCGGATCGTGCCACTTTCGAATTCCAACTCGGCGTCGTCCTTCAATGCTTTGAGATCGCCATCGCCTAGCGAATCGGTAAGCAGGCTGATCTCCTCGTACAGCTCGCGCATTTCCTGCACGACCGGATCGGGCACGCCCGAGCGGAGGAGCAATCGCCGATGCTCGTCACGTGATAGCCGGCCGAACAGATGACCCGTTTCCCAATCGTGTACATAGACGTCGGCGTCCTTCGCCTCGTCGCGGACGCTGCGTGCCAGGCCGCAATGATCTTCGTGCGCGTGGGTAAGCACGATGCGTCGAATATCGGAGATCGCGACGCCGTGGCGTCCCAACTGGGCTCGCAGAGCGTCGGCGGCTTCCCTGGTCTTCGGCCCGACGTCGATGAGCGTCAACGGGTCTTCCTTTATCAGGTAGACGTTAACGTCGCCAACGTAGAATGGCGTCGGGATCGAAAGGGGGATGATCTTCATTCTGATTTTCGATTTGCGATTTCCGATTTGCGATCTCGCAGCATCGATGCAGCCTCGCGTGAATTATAATGTTTTGCAACAGTGCGATCGCAAATCGAAAATCGCAATTCGAAAATCTCCATCGCAATCGCTGGCGGCGGTCCTGCGGGCTCGAGCCTCGCGATCCGGCTTGCGCGCAGCGGCTTCGAAACGGTGCTTATCGAGAAAGAGAAGTTCCCACGGCCAAAGCTGTGCGGCGAATTCATCTCGCCGGAATGCCTCGGACAATTCGCTGATCTTGGCGCGCTCGAGCGAATGCTCGATGCCGGAGGCGACCGTATATTCGAGACCAGATTCTATACGTCGAGCGGTCGAAGTATCTCGGTTCCCAGCGATTGGTTCGGTGGCGGTGAATTCGCATTGAGCCTGAGCCGGGCCCAGATGGACAAACAGCTTCTCGATCTAGCCATCGAGGCTGGCGTGCGCGTGATCCCGGAAACTGCGGTTACCGGGGTCGATGTCGATGCCGACCGGGTCGAGAGTTTCAAGACACGATCCAGCGATGGACGCAGCGATGAAGTATCGGCCGACCTCTTCATCGACGCCACGGGCCGAGCACGCATCGTGGCAAACGCATTCCGGAAAGACACGGGCCGTAACGCTGCGCGGCCGCGCGGCGAGGTCGTCGGTTTCAAGGCGCATATGGCCGGTGCCTCGGTTCCAAAAGGCGTCTGCGAGATGTACTCGTTCTCGGGCGGCTACGCGGGCGTCTCGAACGTCGAGCATGACGAAGCGAACCTCTGTTTCATGATCCGGTCGCGCATAGTCCGATCGCTCGGGAGCGATGTGAAGCGATTGATCGACGCCGTCGTCATGAGAAACCGGCGTGCTCAGGAGACACTCGCCACGGCTACAGCTACGAGCGAGTTTCTCGCGGTCTCGATCGAGAGCTTCGGGGTCCACCAGCCCTCACCCGCCCGCAACCTCCTGTCAGTCGGCGATGCGGCGGCGTTTATAGATCCCTTCACCGGCAGCGGGATGCTGCTGGCATTCCAAAGCTCGGAGATTTTGGCGAATGCGATCATTGCAAGCCGATCGTCACCGGACGCGATCGCGGCCCTGTATTCTTCGACCTACCGAAGAAGATTCTCAAACCGAATGCGCGTATCTTCGCTTCTCCGACGTGCCGCGTTCATGCCCGCCGTCGCGAGCATGATTGTCGGCATTCTAGGTGCCAGCCACGCGGCCCGGAGAATGGTCGCTCGTTCGACCCGCGGATGAGAGCCGGGAACCATAAAACGAAAATTACAAAAGTCTTACATTCTCCTTGCCTTAACTCAGGTTTTACGCTAAAACCATCAAAGCAAATCAGACTCTGCATCCGCAGCCAACTTTATAAATTCGTACCGTCGGCCACTCGACGCGGGGACCTCACAAAAGTCAGATGTCTATCGAAAGGTCGGCGCCTTGCACAAGTTTCGACAATTTGAGGAGAAAATAATGAACGGAGTTTCAAGACGGCTTCCTGGTTTTATTGGAAAGTTATTCGTGCTCGCTCTGATTGCGGTCACGAGCGCCCTGACCGTTTCGGCCCAGGCCCAGGCAAACGCTGCGGACCTC
>CAMLKY010000536.1 GCA_946480545.1 uncultured Acidobacteriota bacterium | reverse complement strand
CATTCCGAGGACCCCTAGCAGAGGATTGATCGTCCGCCCCGAGAGAAGCACGCCCGAAAGCGTCTCTTCGGCGGGCCGCGGAGTTTCTTGTGAGAGATCGACAGGAGACGGCGGGGTCGGCGGCAGACCCATCATCTGCTTCTTTTCGGCCGAGTAGTTCTCCTGGATGTAATGAAGCTGCATCGCCTTGATCTTTTGCTGGCGAGCTTCTGCCTTGTCGCGACGCGAAACATATTCGGGATCGCTGAACAGCCGGTACTGAACCGTCAGTCCGATCGAGAAGAGAAGTATCGCGGTCGTGTAAAGCGTCCAATTCCCCTGGTACTTCGTGAATCGTTTGAGAGCGATGGGAAGAAACGCAAGAAACGCGAGCAGCCCGATATTGCGGAACGCAGTGATAGACGACGTCTCATACCCGCGGATAAGCCCGCTGTAATAGATCGAATAGTGCGAGATCGCCGCCAGGACGACGATCAACACGAGGATGAAAAAATGTGATGAGGTACGGTTTTTCAAAACTTAATCAGAGTAAGAACTCCCCTCCTTCTAAAGGAGGGGAAGGTAATCGCCGCGAGGCGATTGCCGGGGTGGTAAATCGACCGATAGGTCGAAGCTTCAGCCTATCGGCTGATTGACCACCCCGCCTCGCAAAGCCTCGGCACCCCTCCTTCAGAAGGAGGGGAGTTGTTTCAACTCAGGCCTATTACCCCCTCCTCGCCGGTCGTTTCGGTGCCGGCTTGGCAGGTTGAGCTTTCGGCTTGTACTGCTCACCCAGCAATCCCAACTCACGTGCTTTCAAAATTACGTTCGCGGCTATCGGTGCCGCCGTTCGTGAGCCGTATCCTCCACCCTCGACCACAACAGATATCGCGAGTGTCGGCCGCTCGAGCGGGGCGATCGTGATGAACCAACTGTCAGTTCGCTCATACATCACCGGCACGTTGTACTCTTCCCACTTTCCATCCGCTCCGCGGCGACGGCGTTTTTCGGTTTTGAGCTTGCCGGTCTTTTCATCGTAAAGCGGTGCTTGTTTCTCGGCCGTACCCGTCTTACCGCCGGTGCGGATGCCGGTGCCGGCGAGCTTCGCCGATATCACGACGCCCGTTCCGCCGGGTTCTTCCGTTACCGTCGACATGATCTGCCGGATCTGCGCCG
Source organism: uncultured Acidobacteriota bacterium (assembly GCA_946480545.1). The sequence continues at coordinate 1,470 of CAMLKY010000536.1, read as the reverse complement.
CTTGCTGCGGCGAGAGCACCTGCGAGAATGCTTGTGGAGGCTGATCGAGCTCGATCCGCGGTTTCATCAGCTTGCCTTCCATGTTCGCCGGTATCGCCGCGATCATTGCCATCTGGAACGGGGTCATCTGACCCGCGTAACCTTGTCCCATTCCCTGAATTCCCAGGTCGTAAAGCGAGATATCCTTACCCGTTACAATCGTCGACTGCTGCGGAGCGATCCCGCCCGCGATCGCCGGATTGCTTGTGTTCAGAACGTTAGGGAAAAACCTTTGCAGGAGCGCGTCTTCCGGTGTGTCGACGGGATTTATCCCGACGAGCAGCGCCGTCTCACGCAGCCGCTCACGTCCCAGGGCGATCGCGAGCTGCGAGAAATACTGATTGCTCGAAACCTGGTACGCGAACTGGATATTCTTTTCCTGACACCCGCCATCGCACGCACCGCCAACCGAACCATCGGGATTCAATTGCTGCGTCGAGTCGACGATCGGACGCGAGTTCGGGTAGGGCTTGAAGCCCCCCGGGTAGCTGGGGAACATCAGGTCCTGCTTACCGGCGCGAAAGGCCGAGATCATCGTGAAGGTCTTGAACGTCGAACCGGGAACATAGAATTCGCGCGTCGCACGGTTGAGCAAAGGCTTGTCGCGTTTGTTTCCCTCGAGCTTAAGGTAATCCTCGAGGTTCTGCGCCTCCGCGAGATTGAAGGACGGGTTCGAGTACATCCCGAGGATGTCGCCCGTCTGTGGATTCAGGACCACGATGGCGCCTTTCTTTCCCTCGAGCTGCTGAGCGAGGAACGCCTGAAGATCGCGATCGATCGTGACCTTGACGTCTTTCTGCTCGTCCTCGGGCCGCTTGATCCGCGTCATTACCTCCCACGCTTCCGGTGCGGGATCGGCGACGCGCTTGTACAGGGTCCGCTCGAGACCGGGCGTGCCACGCTCGGTTCCGAGCAGGTGGGCCATCTCCTTTTCGAGCGCGAATGCACGGACGATATCGCCGTCCGGGTTCAGTTTGTAATATGCAAGCGAAGCTCCGAGCGTCCCGTTGCGATCCAGCATCCACCCTCGCAGATTGGCGGCCGTAGTGCGACGCGTCCGCATGTCCTTGTACGCGAGCGCCTGAAATTGTTCGTTCGATTCGTCAGCGAAATACGTCCAGTAAACCTGAAAGCCGAAGACCGTAAATGCCAGAACGACAAACACCATCTGCCATACGCGTATGCTCCGGTTGGCGATCGTTTGAGTGAGCCGTTTCTTAACTTCACGTGGCAGGTCACGCTCATAGAGAAATTTCGGTCGGCCGAAGTTGTCGTAGAAGGTGAGTATCAGAAACCCGATCAGGATACCGATCCCGATGATGTAAACAATACTAAGCCCCGCCGGCGTGCGCTCCAGCACCTGCCCGCCGAAGATGGATTCCGGGCGAAGTTTGTTCCAGTCGAATTGAAGTAATGCCAAGAAGAGCATTA
>CAMLKY010000535.1 GCA_946480545.1 uncultured Acidobacteriota bacterium | reverse complement strand
GACGGCCCGCAACCCGGGGTTCTGGATCGGATCGATCGGCCCTAAGAATGAGGGCACCACTGAGCGGCCGAATCCCGGCCCGCTCAGTGGTTGGTTGTTGGTTGATCAAGCTTCGGGCCGTTTCAGGATCTCGGACAATGCGGCCAGCCTCGCGGAATCCGCCGGACTCTTCGCCTTGTTCTTGCCCACCGACGAAGCAAGGCTCTTTAGCTTTTTCCTGTCGCTCGGTGAGGCTTCGGCTTTGGCGATCGCGGCGCGCAGGCTTGTGATCTGCTCAGCCGACAATCCGCCGGAGCGTTCGAGCTGATCGATGTACGCCTTCGCCACGACCAGTCTCTTCGGCCAGACTATCCGCTGCTGGTTCTGAACATTCAGCTCAGCCACGCGAACAGCTTTCGCGGCATCGATCTCGTTCTGAGTGAGATTCTCGGTCGGCGTCAGCTCGAGGATGTCCAATCCGCGTGCCATCTCGGCCGAGTAGATGCGGCCGTTATACCAGTATGCCGACCACGTTCCGCCCGACATCAGAACCTTCGCATCGACGGGACCGCGATCGAAATACGCGATCTCGACCGGCTTCTGCGGATCCGTGAAATCCATCACGGAGATCCCGCCTTGATACCATGCCTGCACCATGATGTCTCGGCCCGGAACCGGGATCAGCGAACCATTATGCGCGACGCAGTTCTCGGTGTCGCCCTGGGCCGCCGGCAATTTGTAATAGCTTCCGAACCGCAGCTTGTTGTTTTCCAGATGGAAGATCGAATTCGCTCCCCAGATGTTCGGATCGGTCGCGCGGCATCGCGGTCCGCCGCCGCCGCCCCATTCATCGGTAAACACCACTTTCTTGCCGTCATTCGAGAATGTCGCCGAGTGCCAGTAGGCGTAGTTCGGATCGTTTACCGCATCGATGCGTTTCGGATTCACCGGATCTTTGATGTCGAGCAGGATGCCATTTCCGGAACACGCTCCGGCAGCCAGACCAAGCTCGGTGAACACTGTGATGTCGTGGCACTGGTTGGTCGGCTCCGGCTTGCCCGTTCCGTGAGTAGCTGCCGATTGCAGCGCGTTGATAACGCCGGTGCGGGGATCCATGAACAACCGAGGGGTCGAGACGACCTTCGCGTCCTGAGGTCTCGCAAGCGGGACCTTGATCACCTCGATGCGAAACAGCGCCGTATTCGGATCTGTATCCGGTGCGCCGCTGGAGCATCCGGCGAGCTCTTCGTTTTGACGAACGAACGATGCGCCCGAAACATAGATGTAGACGTTCTCCTTGTCATCCGGATCGACGACAAGTGTATGTGTATGTGAGCCGCGACAGGTCTGTACGGCCGCGACCTGTTTCGGATTCGTGATGTCGCTGATGTCGAAGATGCGAACGCCGCGGAATCTGTCCTTTTGCGCTGCGGGCAACCTCATCGCAGGCTGGCCGGCCGTCGGCGGGGGATTCGGCGGAAAACCCTGCGTGCCGCAATCGAGCCGTCCATTCGGCGATTCTACCGACATGAACATCAGGTTCCTGAATACCGACGGGTCGCCCTGACCACCGGGGCAAACCATCGAGGTCACCAATTTCGCACTTGCCGGATCAGCCACATTGTAAATGTTGATGCCGTAATAATTCCCGACGAATATGTGGTTCCCCTGAAACGCGAGATCCGAATTGGTAAACGCTCCTTGAGCGATGTCGAGCTGGATATCTTTCGGTATCTTGGACGTGTCCGAGATCCCAAAGCTCGCAAGCATCTTTTGAACACGCGGATCGTCAGGGTTCTCGGTCCCGAGCTGGAACGATTCCGGCTTTCTGAGAAGCTGCAAATGCCGGATCCCGAACGAGTGCTCACCGGCATCGTATAGACCCGCCGAAAGCTTCGCCCGCGGATCATTCGCATTGGAGCCGACCATGCCCGGCGGCAAAGTCGGCGCGGGTCTCGGAGTCGGCTGAGCCAGCCCCGCAACCACGAATCCCGCACAAGCGAGCAGGCAAGCAGTAATTAAACGGAAAGTGATATTACGTATTCGTCTCATGATTCTATTTTTACGGCTTTTGGCCGAGCTTGGTTTCTATGATTCTGATCCTTTTGATCAAGCTGCCAGGGAAAGTATTGTGGTTAGTTTAGCAGGGAAGCGGGAAAGTCGTACGCGGATTTATCACAGACTGTTTTCGATAGCGGCGACGAGAGCCTCCGGGTTGAACTTTCCTTGTTTGGAATACATCGTTTCGCCCTCGGTGTTGAAGAGGATGGTGAAGGGCAAGGCGCCTCGCCAGTCTTTCGAGACAAGCTCGATGGCGGCGTTCTCGTCCGGCGTTTTTAACAGATACGCCGGCGATTCCGATTGCATCTGGGCAAGGAACTTCGGAACCTCACCGTCGATCTCAGCTACGTCATCCAGCGTGATGGTGACGAGGTCGATCCTGGCTTCGTAGTTCCGCCCGATCTCGACGAGATCCGGAAACTCCTCGCGACACGGGCCGCACCATGTCGCCCAGAAATTTATCAGAAGCGGACGGCCTTTTGGTTTGAGCAGATCCTTCAACCCGCTCGCGTCGATCTGTGTTACTTTCGGAACCTTTGTGGCACCGGCCGGCGGTTTTGTATTCGAGCGCTGACAGAAGAGCGATA
>CAMLKY010000534.1 GCA_946480545.1 uncultured Acidobacteriota bacterium | reverse complement strand
CTACAACGCACTTATTTTTCCCGAGGGCGGCCGTCAGGAGTCAGGAGAGATAGCGGAGTTCAAGCCGATCATCGGTTACCTGGCGCTCAATCAGAAGATCGGGATACTGCCGATCTACATCTGGGGAACGTATGAGGCGTTTCCGAAAGGTACCGTCATTCCGAAAGGAAGCAGCATCGGTGCCAAGATCGGTGCCAAGGTCGGACGATTTCTCGAATACGACGAGCTGCGTAAGATGACCGAGGGCGTTCCGAATACTGAGGCATATCGCCTGATCGCGGCGCGTGTCCAGCACGAGGTCGAAAACATGCGCGACGGTAAGCGCGACAAGTTCGACGTCGCGGCAGTAAGAAAGATGTGGAAAGCCGAGCGAAGACGATCGAGAAAGCAGGAGCCCGTGATAGACGAGTAGGCATGAAGAATCAGATTCCTTTCCTTCTCCGTGTCTTCCGTGTGTTCCGTGGTTGGCTCAGTGAAGCAACCACCGGTCAAACGGAAGACGCGGAAAAAAGAGGAAGTTCAGGACATCTCGTTGTGAAAATGATTGTAACCAACGTCCAAAAGAGTCTCCTTGTGATCCTGTGCTTGCTCGTGAGCGCGCAGGCGATCGCGCAGGATCGGAAAGCACTTGCCGCCGAGGTAAAAGCCGAATTCCTCCATGCATGGAACGGCTATAAGAAATACGCATGGGGTCACGACGATCTAAAGCCGTTGAGCAAGTCGTTCCACAATTGGTACCCCGAGCCGCTTCTGATGACGCCGGTCGATGCGCTCGACACGATGTACATCATGGGTCTGAAGCAAGAGGGTGATACGACGCGGAAGTACATAACCGACACCCTCAAATTCGATAAGGATATTTCGGTTCAGAATTTTGAGATAACCATTCGGCTGCTCGGCGGACTGCTTTCGGCATATCAGATCACGGGTGACAAGAAGCTGCTCGCGATGGCCGAAGATCTGGGAAGACCCGGGGGGAGATATCGAATCCCGCCGAGACTGGAACGTTGATCATCGAGTTCGGGACCCTGAGCAAACTTACGGGCAAACCCATCTTCTACGACAAGGCGAAGCGAGCGCTCGCCGAGACGTATAAAAGACGCTCGCCGATCGGACTCGTCGGCACGCGGATAAACGTCGAGACCGGCGAGTGGACGAACACGGGTAGTCACGTGAGCGCCGAGATCGATTCGTATTACGAATATCTGCTCAAATGCTCGCGACTGTTCGGTGATCAGGATTGCCAGGTGATGTGGGAGGATTCGATCAGCAAGGTCCACACATATCTCGCCGACGAGGGCGTGGACATGAGCAAGAAGAATGTAACCGGGCCGATAAAGACGGGCGAGCTCTGGTACGGTCATGCCGACATGAATACGGGAAAGCGGACGGCGACCACGAGCGGTGCTCTCGACGCATTCTTTCCGGCAGTCCTTGCGATGGATGGCGATCTGAACCGGGCACGTGCGCTTCAGGATTCGATGTTCAAGATGTGGAACGTGCACGGCATCGAACCCGAGGTCTACAACTATCGAACCGGGCAAGTCGAACATGCAGGTTACCCACTGCGGCCGGAGATCGTGGAATCGACGTACTATCTGTACCAGTACACAAAGGATCCGAAGTATCTTGCGATGGGTGAACAGATGTGGCGAGATTTCGTGAAGCACTGCCGGACCGACGCGGGCTATGCCCATCTGAAGAGCGTAGTCACGAAAGAGAAATCGGATGCGATGCAGAGCTTCCTGTTCGCCGAAACGTTCAAGTATTTCTATCTCCTGTTCTCGCCGGACAGTGCGCTCGATTTCAAGAACATCGTGTTCAATACCGAGGCACATCCGATCCGGAGGACTTGGAAGTAATGCTCACGAGATCGGGGCAACGGGTCAGTACCACCTGCGTTAGCGGGTGGGCGGGCGCCCGACGCTCGGTTAACGTTCGCGATTCCATGTCGCCACCCACCCGCTAACGCAGGTGGTACTGACCTTCGTCGCAGAGCTTTGTATGACAAAGAAGAAAGCACTAACCAAGATCGAAAAAAAGATCCTCATCACCGGCGGGACGGGGTTTTTGGGGACGCATATTGTTCGGCAGTTGATCGACGCGGGTGAGAAGAATCTTCGTGTGATGGCTTCGTCGGTGCCTGAATGGATGCGGGATTCAGGTGTGGAGCCGATAGAGGGCTCGGTGACGAATCCGGCGGACGTGGCCGCGGCCGTACATAATGCGTCGGTCGTGTTCCACCTGGCGGGGAAGGTGTCGCGGGATAATGACGATGCGGCGTCAATGAACAAGGTGCATGTCGAGGGGACTCGCGTTTTGTGCGAGGCGGCGAAGGAAGCGGGGGTCCAGACGCTCGTGCTCGCATCGTCGAGTGGGACGCTCGCCGTCAGCGAGGACGACCAGGTCGTTGACGAGACGTTTCCGCAGCCGGTCGAAGTCTTCTCGCGATGGGCCTATTACGCGTCAAAGTATTACCAGGAGCGGACGGCCCTTGCGGCTTTCGACGGTGACGGCCGGAAGCTAGTGATAATGAACCCATCACTTCTCCTTGGCCCAGACGACGAGAGACTGAGCTCGACGAAACCCGTGCTGGATTTTCTCGGCCGCAAGATCCCATACACTCC
>CAMLKY010000533.1 GCA_946480545.1 uncultured Acidobacteriota bacterium | reverse complement strand
AACAAGGGGAATCAGGTCCGGATAGCCTGAAGCAAGCGGCAGAACATTCGCATTTGATGGCGGGGTTACGCGGGCGGTGTAGTTCTATCGACGTCGACGTCGCGGATTCAGCGCCGTGAAGGATTACGGCGCCTGATCCGCAACGCGCGGATCGCCGCGATACTCGAGACCTTTCACTGCTTCGTCGCGTACTTCGTCAAACCTGTCTTGCGTGTTCCGCCACAGGCGTTCACGGATCGCCTGCGTGTCCATCTCCAGTTCGGCCAAGCCGAACGTCGCCCAGTTGCGCACCTCGTATCGCGATCGCCCGCCAGTTGAATCAGCGTATCGACAGCGCGCTCATCTTCATGAAAGCACAGACCGAACGCGACACCCAAACGAACATCGGCACTCGCATGCGAGGCCAAGGCGATAAGCAGTGCTGTGTCATCCGCGTTCCGGCGGTGTCCGCAGCCGAAGGCAGCGGCAGCAACCACTTGCGAATGCGGATCTCGCAACCCCGCCCGCAACATGGAATGCGCTTGGTAAACCGCGTAGTCGGCGCTCTTCCACCTGCCGAGACGTTGTTGCAGCTGGCACATCACATTGATTGCCAGAGCACGCTTGCGCCAATTACGCGAGCGAAACATCTTCTGGCAGCGCTCTACCGTTTCCGGAGTTGCGCGAAGGCGCAGCTCGTGGATCGCATCCCAGCTCCGCTCGCTATCCCATTGCTGCAACGCCATACCGACCAAGCTGCTGATCGGCAGAATGCACTGACGCTCTGGCGAGCGTCGACGCTTCGGACACGAACGTCGTTTCTTCTCGATCGATTCAGACATGACGCGTCGACCTCCGTTTCGGGTGAGACTAACCGAATCGAGATGGCAAGGCGTTGCCGTACCCTTCACGCGATCAGGAACGCGCGTTCGCCGTTCCGTAGCCGCCCATAGAGAAGCCCGGAGTTCCGACTCGCAACTGCTTGATGAGTCGCTATCCTTCCGCCATTGGCAGAATCATCAGATCGAACACGTCACCATTGGAAATCTCGACGGCGTAACGACATTCTCCTGTTGGCTCAATCACAAGATAGCGACCAGTGCTTTCTGAAGGACAGGAGAGAAAATCTCCCGTCGCTACCTGGGATTCGAACGCCCCAGCCAGGAAGCGGCAAAGCAACAGCTGATCCTGCTCATCACAGTCGAAATTCGTTACGACATCGACGAGCGATCTGTAGGCGGCTTCCGAATGCAGGACTCTAAGTCCAACAGTCTTTTCTCGAAGCGATGCTGCGCGAGAAAATAATTCGTCATGATCGGTAATGGCGTTTGGCGAAACGGAAAAGAACACGCTGAGCGCGCCCGCTATCCGATCTGCGCTGACCGGCCTTCTGATAGAGATCTCAAAAATGCTCATGATCTGCATCTGCTTGAAAACAGCTCAAGCCTTCTAGTCTGTGATTCAAGACCCCCCGTGCAGGCGTCTCAAAGCGGCGCATATCGGGTCGCCCCCTTTGATCGGACCACCTTGTTGGCAGTCTGAGCTACCGCAGCAAATGCACGTAGCGCTCATTCGAGTATGAGCTGAAGAACCGGCTAAGCACCGGGCTCAAACTGCAATCAATCATCGGCAGATTTCAGCATTTCGAGAACGATTCCAAGCTCTTTCCCTGCGGAGTCAGACAGTTCTGCGCGCGCCTCGTCACCGATATAGCGGACGACATCATGAAATTCCTGCGAAGGGAGGAAGCTTTTCCACGCTCGCAAGAAGCGAACCGACTCGCCTCCTTCGATCATTTCTTTCGCAGCGAGCTTTAGCACATCTTCGATACCATCGAAGAACTCTGCATTCATCACGCGCATGTCCCATGGTGAAGCTGGCTCAGCAGATTCAATGGCCTGCAGCTTCGACGAAAAATCAGCATAAAGCGGATTTAAGTTATTAACCTCTAATTTGAGCGCGATCTCCTGCAAATGCGACTCTGGGAAAACGGTCAGATCCTGCGTGTTCAGATAGCAAAAACGGGCTGCGATTGACCTTAGCTTAGATCTTGCGAGCTGGTAGCCACTAGCAGCAGCAGCTTTGTTGTCGGCGAGAGAAGAAATTTCGCTCGCAACGAGTGATCCGTTAGCCAGGTTTTTTACAGCCGCAAGAAAACTTCTCGAAGTTTCTGACTTTCTCTCGTCGTCGAAGTCAGCGTCCATGAAGTAGTTTCCCCCGCCATTCATAAAACGACCAATTTCAGTTCTGGCTAGATCCCCGACTATTTTTAGGCTGCTCTCTTCCAAGTCAGGTAGAACATAGCGACCCAGCGAGTCGGTGCTGACAACAAACAAGACTTTGTCGAAACTTGTACTGCTCATCTTGATTCCGGCCTTGTCGGAATGGTCATTTTGGCGATTGAATGTACTCCTTTCGGGATTTTTAAGTGATTTCCACAACCACTCTGTTCGAAATCCTGGATGTCATTGTTCAGGCCAGCCTTGATGTCGACTGCCGCTTCAATATGTCCTTCGCAAGCCCCTTCCCTGCTGGTGGGCCAACTATTCGCCTATCTGACTTAAGCCTTGCAAAGTCGTACAGGTTAAGAGTATCGGGGATGGACCGCCAGCTCACTGAGATGGGCATCGTCAGCATCCCCATCAGGCAGCAC
>CAMLKY010000532.1 GCA_946480545.1 uncultured Acidobacteriota bacterium | reverse complement strand
GCATTCGTTATCCGTTAGCCGCGTCTGAGCAGTCCCGTCGGAGTTCATCACGTACACTTCCAGCCTGCCATCGCGGCTCGACATAAAGACGATCCTGGTGCCGTCTGGGCTGAATGACGCCTCCTGATCGTGTGCTTCGTTCCCGCTCAAGTTGGCCTCACCCGTGCCGTCGCCGTTTATTACCCCGATCTCGTTGCTGGCGATGCCGACCTGATAATCGAAAACTATCTTGTTGCCATCCGGACTAAACGATGGACGGACTCGTGAGCCAGGTCCGCTGGTCAGTTGGCTCTGTCCCGTGCCGTCCGGATTCATCGTAAAGATCTCGTAACCTTCACCCGGCAGCAGGCGGACAAATGCGATCTTCTCCTGTGCCGCGGCGGCGACTGTCGTTACAAGCATGATGGCGATCAAGAGAGTGATCGATGTAGTGCGTGTGTCTAATCTTCTGCGCATAATATTGCTCCTGATTCCTGGTATGTAATCCCGCATGTCTCCGAGGTCCGCGGGCTCTGCGTCAGAAATATCCGTCACGCAAAGCTCGCGGAAGATCGCTTAGACCGCTGCTATTCGAGTGGGCCCGTCAGCTTCTGGCGTCGGATCACCCAGACGTCCTGGTCGCCCGAGCCCCCGGTGCGGTTGGACATGAAGACGAGCTCGGTGCCGTCGAAGGACAATGCAGCTCCGCCGTCGACGCCGCTCGAATTGATCGCCGGTCCAAGATTCACGGGCACGGACCATGGACATTCCGGCGAGGTGCATTCGCGGGTCGAGCTGTAGATGTCCTGCAGCATCGAACCCGGCCGGTTCGAGTCGAAGAATATTTCAAGACCGTCACGTTGGCGGATCTTCGGGCGGAGATCATTTGCAGCGGTGTTCAGGGCGACAACCGGGGTAGCGGGACCGAATTGCCCGTCGGCTTGCATCCGGCTGAGCCAGATATCGCCGAAGCCCAAACCGCCGGGCCGCAGGCCACTGCTGAAATAGAGCTCGGCGGTTCCGTCTTCGTTTTCGAAAATCGACGGAGAGAACTCGGGACCCGGGCTGTTGACGTCACAGCCGAGGTTCTCGGGCTCGCTCCACTCCGTCCAACTCTTCTTGCTCAGGCGTTGGGCGACGTAGATGTCGTAGTCTCCGCAGCCGCCCGGCCGGTTGCTGGCGAAATAGAGATATCGCCCGCTGATGGTGAGCATCGGGCAGATCTCCGCCGCGGTCGTGTTCAGAGCGCCGAGTGCCACCGGCGCGCTCCAGGGCGAGTCGGGACTGTTCTGGTCGCGTTGAGAGACGTAAAGGTTTTGTGACGTCGACCCGATATTCGACATGTATAGCAATGTCAGACCGTCCTTTGTGATCGATGGGCATCCGTCAAATCCGGTCGTGTTCACTACCTGGCCAAGGTTGGCCGGTTCAGACCATGCCGAGTATCTCTGTGCGTTTGCCGGCTGACCGGCGAGTGCGATCAGGATCGCCGCTGTGATGATTGCCGATGCGATTTTTGTTATGTAGTTCATGTCATCCTCCGGTTTCGTCTGCTTCGCGCGTCTTCCGTGCTTTCGGCGATCGAACTTCAGTACAGGGATCACAGAAGGCACGGAAAACACGGAAAGTAAGACAGATTGATTTTGTAAAGAGCTAGGCGGCTTTTGTGCTACCTTATCCGTAAAACGCGAGAACCGGCGGGAAATTGGCGGATGCTTTTTTCGTCGGTGCACGACCTGCCTCCTCAATGGAAGAAAGCGGACAATCGCAGATCACCGAGCTGCTTCTCGAATGGAGCGAAGGCGACCACTCTGCCCTCGAGCGCATGACGCCCCTTGTCTACGCCGAGCTTCACCGGCTCGCTCACCGGCATATGAACCGCGAGCGTCCGGGCCATACGCTTCAAACTTCGGCGCTCGTCAATGAAGCGTTCCTGCGGCTGGTGGATCAGCGAAATGTGAAGTGGAACAACCGAGCGCACTTTTTCGGGATCGCGGCGCAAATGATGCGGCGGATACTCGTCGATTACGCGCGGAGTCATCTTTATGCGAAGCGCGGCGGAGGGGCGGTGCACGTGTCGCTCGAGCACGCCCAACTCGAAACAAATCAACCGACCGCCGATGTGACGGCGCTCGACGAAGCGCTCAGTAAGCTCGAATCGATCGATCCGCAACAGGCTCGTGTCGTCGAGTTGAAATTCTTCGCCGGACTGACCATCCAGGAAACGGCCGAGGTGATGAAGATCTCGGTCGATATGGTGAAGCGTGAATGGAGCACTGCACGAGCCTGGCTCTATCGTGAAATGACGCTATGAATTCGTCGGAGAGCTGGCAAGAGATCAAGGACATTCTCTACGCGGCCCTGGAAAAGGACCCGTCCGAGCGAGCAGCATACCTCGATGCAAAGTGCGCGGACGATGCAGAGCTGCGTCGCGAGATAGAGTCGTTGATAGCCGCACACGCGTCCGGCGAGCGATTGGAATCTCCCGCCGTCGAGCTGATGGCTGAGGCAGTCTCGACAGAGGACATGGTGGGGAAGACACTCGGACATTACGAGGTGATAGAAAAGATAGGCGCCGGTGGTATGGGCGAGGTCTATACGGCTCGCGACACGCTGCTCGGGCGGAAGGTCGCGTTAAAGCTACTACCCACTTAC
>CAMLKY010000531.1 GCA_946480545.1 uncultured Acidobacteriota bacterium | reverse complement strand
CCGTCCCACACAGCGTTCGCAACGTCCGAAGCCTCGGCCCGGGTCGGATGCGGCGTATCGATCATCGACTGCAGCATCTGCGTTGCAGTGATGACGAACTTGTCGTTCGCTATCGCCTTTTCGATTATGCGCTTCTGATAGACCGGAACATGTTCCACCGTGGTCTCAACGCCGAGATCGCCGCGGGCGACCATCACTCCGTCAGTCTCGGCGATGATCTCGTCGAGTTTCTCGATGGCCTCGGCCTTTTCTATCTTTGCAACAAGCAGCGCCCGCCCGTTCTTTCGCTGGTTAAGCTCTTTTGTTTTGCCTCGCGGCAATCCTCGGCTCGCCGGACAAACGACAGTGCGATGTAGTCCACATTCTTCGACATCGCCCACACAAGGTCCTCGTGGTCCTTCTCGGTCATCGAAGGGATCGGCAGCGGGGTGTTCGGCAGGTTGATCCCTTTGCGTTCCTTTAACCAGCCGCCGACCACAACTTTGCAGTGAATGTCGGTTTCCGTCTCGGATTCGACGACAAGCTCGATCGCGCCGTCGTCTATGAGGATTCGCGTTCCGGGTTCGACGGCTTCCGGAAGACGATCGAAGTTCGTCGAAACCTCCCGGTCAGTTCCTTCGACCTCGCGTGTGGTGATAGTGAAAGATGCACCCTCCTTCAGCTCAACCGGCTCGCCGTTTCGGTGCGTCCGCGTGCGGATCTTCGGGCCGGACAGGTCGACCAGTATAGCGAGTGGCTTCTTCAGGCGCGCGGCAGCGGCCCTCGCGTGCTCGACCGCCTTTGCATGCTCGTCCTGGGTGCCGTGTGACATGTTGATCCGCACGGCGTTCACGCCGGCAGTTATCATCGCCTCGATGGTCTCCTGCGTGTCGGAGGCGGGCCCGAGTGTGGCAAGGATCTTTGCTCGTCTCATTTTTCTCTTACGAATTTAACAACTCTCGTCTGCGGCGCAAATAGCTTTGGACGGTGGCGACGTACGTCGAGTGCGACCACGTGAGGGGAGCGACCGACGCATGTTGACCTGTCGCCGCATCGATCTGTTCGGGCAATACTCCCGATTCTCTGGCCTGCGCGGCTATGCTGACCAGGGTCGCCAGCGGCTTTTCAAGTTCGGCGGCCGTCGACGCACGTGCGATATGGTATTCCGCGAGCCACAGAGTGCATATGATCCAGGCATTTCCGGTGGCATCGGGCGACGTCCGCATGTAGCCGTCACCCTCGAAGCGCGCGATACCTCCGTTTACAGACAGCTTCTCTTCGATCGCCTTCATCGTGCTCTCGACGTACGGGTCATCCGGCGCGAAGACGTCGAAGTAGAAGGTCGCGAATAACGACGCGTCAACCGTACCGTCGGGCTCGGATCGATCGTCGTCATGGAAATGCAGAGACCGCAGGAATCGTCCGAGCCGCGGGTCGTAGAGATGTTCTCGCATCCCGCCGGTCACTTCGTCTGCAGCCGTCTCGTACTTCGTCGCGCGGTCGCGCTCCCCAAACAGCAAGGCAAACTTCGCGGCGGCACGCAATGCTGCAACGACGGTAGCACATGTGAATGTGTGGATGCCTCGGCGGTCTTCCCATAGATTCCAGGTCGGCTTTGGCAGTCCCGAGTGTGCGTCACGAAACTCCGCCATGAAATCAGCACATGGGATCACCATCCGGCGATAGAGAAGATGGCTGAACTCGATGTCGCGATACAGATCGTAATGGTGCGAAAGGGCCCACAGTACGAGTGCCGTCTCGTCCTCCTGGATCGGGACCATTGGCGTCGAGTCGTGAGGGTTCCACGCCGGATGCCACCCCGACGCAACCGTACCATCGGCATTGTACTTCTGCAGAAAGTAACCGTCGGGATGTACTATTCGGCCACAAAATTCATAGAATCGCCGGGCGAGATCCGAGTACCCGGCCCGATCCAGTGCATTCGCGACGAAGGCACCGTCGCGTGTCCAGAGATAGCTGTAATGGTCGGTCGCGCGTTCCGCCACGTCCGAATCATTCGCCGCCAGGATCGCACCGTCGTTGTCGATCTGCGTCCGCGTGATCAGCAGCGAGCGCTTGTATAGTTGAATAACCTCGGGCGGCAATCCGCCGAAATCAACTTCACTCTTGTTCACCCACGCACGCCAGTAGTTTTCTGTGTACTCGAGAAAGCGTTCGGGCCTGCGGTCGAGCACATGCTGGTTCAACGTTGCCGCCTCGGCATACGAGGTAGCAGCGGCGATCCAATAAAAGAATTCTCGTGTCGTCCCGCCCGCGATCTGCAGGTGGATGCCGACCGTCGAATCCACTGATCCCTCGGTGATCGTCGCACGGCTCAACTGTCCGTCCTCCGCGTCGCGCCAGGTGCCTTCCTGATCGCGAAATGCTTTTCGCCCCGTCGCAAAAGAGTCGAAATGCGGCTCGGTATTTATCAGAAAATATCGATGCTTCTTGTAGTGGATCATTCCCGAGGTCGCCGGATCGAAGTATGCGGTGTCGCCGACCTTATTCTCGTAGATCCGAAAATCGTGATGAAGAAAGATACGGACCTCACGGGCTTTATCGGTGTGGTTCGAGACGCGCACCCGCCGTAGGAAAATATTCTCCTGGCTTGCGACCGTGTCATTGCAGGTAATGCTGAGCCCGAGCTTGTCATTA
>CAMLKY010000530.1 GCA_946480545.1 uncultured Acidobacteriota bacterium | reverse complement strand
TCCGTAGACCATCACGTAGTTGCCCTTCGGAACCTTTTGAAGCGCGTACTCGGCGATCTTGCGCCCGATCACCGGAACCTGGTGGGAGATGTAAAGATCGATCTTGTCGGAGTTTATGAGCCGGTCGTAGCTTATGACCGGAACCCCCTGAGCTTTGGCCTTGTCGACCATGGCGGCAGCCTCCGTCGCTTCCTGCGGTGCGATCACGAGCACGTCGATCCCCTTGGTAAGGAGATTATCGACATCGTTCGCCTGCCGCGAAGAGCTGTTATCGGCGACTGTGATCTCACATGCGACGTTCAACTTCTTGCAATGAGCATCGAACGCGTCGCGATCCCTCTGCCAGCGTTCCTCTTTAACGGTCGCCATCGCAAAGCCGATGCGAATCTTACGGTTAGGGTCCTGAGCGGAGTTACTTCCGGGCTGGGTCCCCGGATTAGTGCAAGCTAGTGCGAAAGCGGACACCAAGCACAACAATACTGCGCAAATTTTCATGGATTTTTCCTCTTGTCGTGGAACCGAGATGAATTCAAACTTGACCAATTAAAACAGAAAAACGAAGAGTCGGCAAAACCTCACTCCGCAGGTTTAGGGCGGCTCTGCAACCTCGCTCATGCCGCCGGTGCGACGGGGTAAAAATGACCCCTCATGGGCGCTTTTTCGGCCCGCTTCGGAGTGGTCAGGATGAGGCGAAAAAAAATCTCATAAAAGCCTTTAAAACGGACGCGTGATTATGATATAAGTATTTATCAAATCTCAGCTTAGAAGTTTCATAAGCGCTGCCAAGGGTTCTTTTTCCGGTTTTTAGTCCGTGAGGGTCGTTTTTATTGACATCAACCCTCGATTCGTGTAAAAGATTCAAAGGTTTGATTTTTTGAAATTATTGATTTTGGGCGATACAAGAGGAGAGATATGAACAGCAAACTGTGGATTCGCAAAGCACTCTCAATGTGCTTATGTGTTGCGGTGCTCGCAACGTACTCAATGGTTGCATTGGCTGGCCCCGGTAAGGCCGCCGGTGAACTTAGGGTTACCGGTAAGAATGTCAATGGTGAAGCCCCGTTTGTTTTAGTTAACGGTGAGACTGCCCGTAGTGGCCGCTCGGTCTTTTCAGGTAGCACGATCACCACAACGGAAGCAACTGCCGCTGTTATGAATTTGGGCAAGCTCGGACAGATCGAACTTGCACCCGCCACTGAGCTCACGCTTACCTTCGACAGCAACGGAATTTTCGGCAATCTAACGTCAGGCAAAGTTTCGGTTCTTGGAACCGGTGAGAATGTAACTATCAAGACTGCCGACGGAAAGACAGTGCAGTTGGCCGCAGGACAATCGGTAGCAGCATCCGGAAAGCGCCAGGATGATGACGACGACGATGACGATGACGACGCAGCCTGGTGGATCTGGGCAGTCGTTTTTGGTGGAGCCGCAGCCGGGCTTCTTTATACCGCCCTCAGTGATGGTGACATTGACATCGGTGACAATGGTACCGTCATCAGCCCTACTCGCTAGAGCTTGCAACCTTTCCGGCTACGCGATTGGCGGTTCCGGAAAGGTTTTTCTAAGGATTGTTACAGGAGGATATTAAAACAAATGCTCGGCAAAAATTGTTTTCGTAAAATAACCACATTGTTTACTGCCGCGGCGGTGTTCTGCGTGTACTCAATGGTAGGACTCGCAGCAACAAAGGACCTCACGGGTGAGATCACGGTCACGGGACAGGTTTCGGTAAACGGTCAGACCGCTATTTCAAACTCCACTATCATCTCCGGAAGCACGATCGTGACCGGTCCTGATTCGAGCGCCGTCATCAGTCTCGGTAAAACAGGCCGTATCGAAGTGTTGGCCGATTCGAACATCGTTCTTAATTTTTCGGATGCCAGTATTGTCGGCATTCTTTCGTCGGGTAAAGCCCGCATTGCAAATGCCGCGGGCGTCGCGACGACCATCACTACAAAGGATGCAACCGTCATCGCCGATACCAGTCAGGCTGATAACTTTACCGTCGAGGTAGAGTGCTCGCATACACACGTCGACACCGCTTCAGGCGTTGTCACGATGCGTGAAGGTTCGTCTGACAAACAGGTCGCAGCAGGAACTTCGGCAACTGCCGGTAATCTTTCGCAGACGGGATGTAAGCCGTGTCTGCGTCCTGATTCGGCTCCACCAGTCCGCGTCGCTGGCTGGCCGTGGCTGATTCTCGTTGCGGCAGGCGTTGCTGGGGCCGCTATCCTCTTGGGCGGAAACAACGAAACGGATCCGGGTGGCAGTATCATCACGATCAGTCCGACTCGTTAATCGCACAGTCCAAATTTAACTTCAAACCTAACGCGGGTCATATTCTCGGATATGACCCGCTTAATTTTGTATTCGCTCCGGCTTGAACGATATAGCTTTAATTTGTAGTCTTTATCTTTTATTGAAATTATGCGTATTGCTGTTATCGGCACCGGTTACGTTGGATTGGTCTCCGGTGCTTGTTTTGCGGAATTCGGCGTCGATGTCACCTGTGTTGATGTCGACAAGACAAAGATCGAGAAGCTCAACGCGGGACAGATCCCGATCTACGAGCCGGGCCTCGATCAGATCGTGGAAAAGAACGTGAAGGCCGGTCGACTGCACTTCACGACCGACATCACAA
>CAMLKY010000529.1 GCA_946480545.1 uncultured Acidobacteriota bacterium | reverse complement strand
GAAGACGACCGGTGACCAGCGCGTAAATTCGTTTGGTATCGGCGGAGAGCTTGAACTGCGAGCGGGCTTACTCCTTCAAAAACGGCTTATCACCGAACCGGTGGTGCACTTCGGACTGGGCGAGAACATGGCGGCGGACGTCTTGCGAGTGGTATGGCAGAACGGATATGTGCAGGCTGAATTCGATCTCAAGCCGAATCAAACAGTCGCTGCCGAGCAAAGATTGAAAGGTTCTTGCCCGCATCTGTTTGCCTTTGATGGCGAGAGCTTCAAGCTCGTGAAAGATGCTCCGCCGTGGAGCCCGGCACTCGGGCTGAAGATCAACGCCCAGGATACGTTCGGGATCATCGAAACCGAAGAGTGGTTCAAGGTTCCGGGCGGCGCTCTGCAGCCGACGAAAGAGAATGTTTATGAGTTGCGGATCACCGGGGAGTACTGGGAGAGCTTTTATCTGGATAAGTATTCGCTGCTCGTAGTCGATCACCCCGAGAATACCGAGGTGTTCACCGATGAACGATTCTCGGTCCCACCTCCGCGGCTTGAAGTTTTCGCCACCGGAGCTCTACGCGACTTTGCTGCTGCGCGAAACGATAGATCGGAAGACGTGTCGGCGATCGTAAGCACGATTGACGAGAAATATCTCGACGGCTTCGAACGGGGAACGTTTCAAGGCGTCGCGAAAGATCATTACGTCGAGCTCGATCTGCCTGCCGACGCGCCGATCGATAAGCGCATCGCGATCATCGCCGACGGCTGGGTTCATCCGACCGACGCATCGATCAATGTGCAGCTCGGACAAAGCGGTCACGAGAAGCCTCGCAGTTTAAGTCTTGAAGTGCGTCGGTCGGATGGAACGTGGAAAGTCGCAAAAGAGAATCTCGGTTTTCCGGCCGGCAAGATGAAGACGATGATCATCGAGCTGCCGGTTGGAACGCGTGCGGCACGGCTTCGTACAAACATGGAGGTCTTCTGGGACAAACTCGCGTGGGCGGCGTACGAAACGGGTCACAAGAATCGTGTGACGCGTCTCGAACTTTCCGCATCGGATCTTCGCTACCGCGGCTTCTCGGTGATCGAGAAAAAGGACGACTCGTCGCCCGAGATCCCCGACTACGATCGCATCTTAACCACAACACAGCGCTGGCGTGCCATGGAGGGTTATTTCACGCGCTACGGCGACGTGCTCGAACTGCTCACACGATCTGATGATCGTTATGTCCTGGCCAGCCCCGGAGACGAACTGATATTGAAATTCCCGGCGCTGCCTCCGCCAGCTTCGGGATACAAGCGCGATTTCGTTTTGATCGGCGATGGATGGATAAAAGATGGCGACCTTAATTCGGTGTTTTCAAGAACCCTGCTGCCGCTGCCGACACACGCGACCAACGACTATTCGAAGCCGCCGACGACACTCGAGAACGACCCCGTCTATCGAAAGAACAAGGCCGACTGGATAAATTTCCACACTCGATATGTCTCGCCCGACAGCTTCCGGAACGCGTTGCGATAAGCTCCGCGTGGCGTTACCCTAGACGCAAGGCGTTCGTGCACTTCGTGTGCTTCGTGTGTTTCGTGGTGGTCTTGTCAGAATACCGAAACCACGAAAAACACGAAACACACCAAAAAGACACGAACCCCGCCCGAGATTTTGCAAATTCGATAAAAATTTACCTCGATCATCGCAAATGAAGTCTGTTTCGAAAATCCTTCTCGCGCTCTTGCTCGCGGCGCTCATCGCGACGCCGTTTGTCGTGCGCAAGGTCTATCACACGGAGGAGACCGCGAAGGCGGATACCAATACTGCACTGCAGCGATACGGATTCTACTTCGAGGAGGTCGCGAAGAAGTCAGGCGTTGATTTTGTTCATACGGCTCCCACGCTCGATCCAAAGCTCGATCACATCATGCCGCAGATCGCGTCGATGGGAGCCGGCGTCGCCGTGGCCGATTTCGATCGCGACGGCTGGCAGGACTTCTACGTAACAAATAGCGGCGAGGGAAGTGCGAACGCGCTCTATCGCAACAACGCCGACGGTACATTCACAGACGTCGCGAAACAGTTGGGTGTCGCCGATATAAATGCTCGAGAGACGGGCGTGTCGATGGGCGCCGTCTGGGGCGACTACGACAACGACGGCTACGAAGATCTGTTTGTCTACAAGTGGGGCCGGCCCGAACTCTTTCCGTTTCCGGCGTGGGTGAACGCGAATACGGCGCTCTGGTTCGACTACGACCGCGATGGGCTTCTCGATCTTTTTCTGGGCGGCTATTTTCGTGAGGACCTAAATCTGTGGCGACTTGATACGACCGAGATCATGCCCGAGAGTTTCGAGTACGCGCGCAATGGCGGACGAAAGTATCTCTATCACAATCTCGGCGGCGGACGTTTTGAAGAGGTTTCGGAAAAACTCGGGATCAAGTCGAACCGATGGGCACTCGCGGTCGGTGCGGCGGACCTGCGGGGCACCGGTTACCCCGATCTGTTCATCGCGAACGACTACGGTGTGTCGGAGCTGTTCTTCAACGATCAAGGCAAGCGCTTCATCGATGCCGGCGAGAAGACGGGTGTTGGCTTTGCGCCGAAGAGCGGGATGAACGTCAGCTTCGGCGACGTCATGAACAACGGGCGGCAGAGCATCTATGTCTCGAACATTTC
>CAMLKY010000528.1 GCA_946480545.1 uncultured Acidobacteriota bacterium | reverse complement strand
GATCTTGAGGAACCCGTATTCGTCGCCCGCCGGCTGTGCCGCGGCGTTAACGGGTTGTACAGCCGGCCTCGATGCGTCGGCCGCGGGCTTGCTATCGATAACGCGCGTTCGCTGGGGCTCCGCGTTATTTGCCGGTTGTGATTGGGTCGGTTGCGGTCTCTCAACGACCGGAGTGTTTACCGCTACCGCCGTATCCGACGGTTTGTTCTGGGGCTCGTTCACCGGCTTGAAGACCGCAGGCGTGGATACCGGCGGAGTGCCTGCCGGCGGAAGATTGCCTGTCGGCTGCTCAGTCGATGTATTGGCCGCAACTGTTTGCTGCTGGGTAACTGGATTCGCAACCGCGGTTCCATCCACTGCATTGATGATCACGCTTCGCGAGCTCGCTAATCTTTCACGAGAGTCGCGAAGCTCGTCCTGCCAGCGGCGCGCATCGTAGTCGTCCCGAGCGATCATCGCTCGCGAATTTGCCGCCTCTTCAAGCAACGCCATCGCTGCCGGTCCTTTTGTCTTGTCAGCCGCGAGATCCTTGGCCTGTTCGATTACCAGCTCGAGTGTCTCGCGCATACGCTCGATATCATTTACAGCCTCAAGCGGCAGATTGCGATCCGAAGCGCTCAATCCCAGCGCGCGATAACGCTCGAACTGATTCCGCGCGCCCTTGACGATCTGTCCGGCGACCGCCGCGTAATAGAAATTGCCCTGTGCGCTGTTCGATTTGTACGACTTGAAAAATCCGAGAAGGAAATCCTGTGCACGCTTGTAATCGCCCTGCTCGAGATAGCTGTTCATGAGCAGCACATTTGTCACGGCATTAACCGACTGGTCGGCGGTCTCGCGTCGAATATTCTCGAGCTCGTAGATCGCAGCGTTGTAGTTGCGAACGGCTATGTAGGCTTTCGCTTTCGAGATTCGCTCGCGCATTATCTCGGCCGATGTGGGCTGTTTGTCGACCTGCGCGACCGGCAACGGTGCCGGGTTTGTTGGGCTCGCTTGCGGCGTCTGCGCGGATATGATTGCAGTAATGCCGAATGAAGAAAACAGAACCGAAGCGATAATATGTCTGACGTTTAGCGGCATTTTCCTCTCCTCCATGCTGAGTTGAATTTGCGGTAAAGGTCAAAGCGAAATGCCGGGGTTAACTCACTTTAAGACCGCTTGAAAAGATACGAAATAAAAAATCACAAAACAGCGGGTGTATCGGTCCGCCGACTTACCTGGACAAACTATTGATGATTTTTAGACGGTATGCGTTTGCGTCTCTTTTTATAGCACTTTCGTTCAGAGTGAGCAAAATGCGATCTAACATAACGATGCGGCCGTTTATCAACACTGTGCGAACGTCCGACGCTTTGGTCGCGTAGACGAGATGCGAATAGATGTTGTACAGCGGCGTTTGATGAAGACTGTTGAGATCGACGATCGCAATGTCGGCACGCTTGCCGACTTCGATCGAGCCGGTGATCTTGTCGAGGTCAAGCGCACGCGCGCCGCGAATGGTGGCCATCTCGAACGCCTGTTCCGCGGTCAGCGTTTTCGGATCGTTCGAGATCAATTTGTGAAGCTTCGCCGCGGTGTCCATCTCTTCCCACATGTTGAGGTCGTTGTTCGACGCGGCCCCATCGGTGCCGAGCCCGACGGCAAGATTCTTAGCGAGCATCGATGGAACCGGGGCAGTTCCCGATGCAAGCTTCATATTCGATTGCGGGCAGTGGCCGGCGCCGACTCCCCTTCTATTTAAAATGTCTATTTCCTCGTCGGTTACAAAAACCGTGTGAGCGGCGATCACGCGATCGTTTAGAAAGCCTATGCGTTCGAGATACTTAACCGGTGTCGCCCCATACTGCTTTTGTATGTCGTCGCGCTCTTTCTTTGTTTCTGCGACGTGGATCACGACCGGTGCGTCGAGACGCTCGGCAAGCCGCGAAACTTCGCGAAGCTGATCGGTCGACAGAGTGTAAGGAGCATGCGGCGCGACCGCGGCGACGATCAGCGGATCGTTCTTCCACTTTCTAAGATATCGTTCCGAGTATGCGATCGCTTGGGGAAACGTCTTGTTGTCGGCGACGGGAAATTGGATGATCGTCTCGCCAAGCACGCCACGAACACCGGCCCGTTTGGTCTCGTCGGCGATCGCGTCCTCGAAGTAATACATGTCGCAGTACGTGGTCGTACCGCCGCGGATCATCTCCGCAAGTCCGAGACGAGTGCCGGCCCGAACGAATGCTTCGTCGACGTTCTTCGCTTCGGCGGGAAAGATGTACTTCGTCAGCCAGTCGTTGAGATCGAGATCATCGGAGATGCCGCGGAAAAGCGACATAGGAACGTGAGTATGGGTATTGATGAGACCGGGGATGATCGCGCGGCCGGCGGCATCGATGGTCCGAGCGTTTCGAAATCTACGCACGATCTCCGCTCGCGTTCCGACAGCAACGATCTTGTCATTTCGAACAGCGACAGCGCCGTTTTCGATGACACGACGGGTCCCATCCATCGTGACGACGGTGCCGCCCGCTACGATGACAAGGTCCGCCAGCGATCTAGCCGGTCTTTGGGGGAATGAAACCGTGGCTAGTACCATGAAGGTCAGCACTGTTCCAAGCAACTTGTTCGACTTCATAATATCCTGTGATTGCTTAAGGCCGCATGCGTGTTCGGCACC
>CAMLKY010000527.1 GCA_946480545.1 uncultured Acidobacteriota bacterium | reverse complement strand
CCTGTTCCGAAGTTCGCCCGATGATCCAGACCGCTCAATGGCGATGTTGATCTGCCCCGCCGCCGCCAGCACCCGTTCATAAGCAGCCTTGGCCTTGTCTACGGCTGTCACATAACTCATGTTACCGTACCGCACCAGCGCCTCCGCCGCATCTGCGTCGGCTGATAAAAGCATGCCGCCGACCTGCTCCGCTCTTGGATTCACCAGTATCTTCGCAAGGATCTTGTTCGCCTGATTAATATAGACGGCCGTCATCCAGCGATTCATGTTGTCACGATCGAACTGGCTGAAATTGGTGCTTGCAGCCATGTAGCTCATAACTGAGTCGCTTTGATCACCGGCCCATACGTAGTGAAATGCCGGCCTGTTCGCGCCATACAGCCTGAATCCGCTGTAATCAAACCCCTCGTGCGGATGTCCCACGCCAAGATGATGCCCGACCTCGTGTATGGTCAGTTTGGTTGTACCGAACAGCTCGCGGTCGGCGGTCGAGCTGACGACGTAGTTGAATGTCTGTGTTCCGTCGGTCATGTTATCCATCGCGACTCCTTCCCACGGGGTTTCAATAGATGTCGGAACAAAGAATGTGAGAACCGGGATCTCATACGCGGCGTCGCTCTCGAGAAATTGCAGTTGGTGGTCGCGCGTGTAGAGAAACATATCGCGAAAGGCGTCGCCCGAGCCGGCGCGGTTTCCATAACACGGCGGCGACGGAATACCCCACGAAGCCTCCATTGCGCATAAGTACACGTCTTTCACCCGCCCCGAGAACGGTCGGTTCGTTATCTCGGCTGAAAAGTGATGATAAGGCTGTAGAGCAGACAGCTCATCGACCAGTCGATCGGGATCGATAAAATCGCGGCCATCCACCGGCGGGTCTCCGTTGAATATTGTGAGGTCGAGCTGCATCTCCCGCGGAAGCGTTGGCCGTGTTAGCGCCGGAGAGAAAACCGGCGACGTGGTAAACAGACTATCCAAGGCGACAAACCGGGTGATCTTTGCGAGATCCCCCGACAGATCTGTAAACGGCCGATAGGCGCCGAGATTCCCGTACTCCCAGACGGGAGGCATCGTGTAACCACCCGGGCCGATGATCGCATTCACTTCGCCGGGGTCGAGAAGGCAATTCGAGGTATTGAATTCCGGCCCGGCCGAAAGATCATAGAACCAGACTCTGCGTAATGAGCCGAGACCGTTCTGTGCATCGTCAGGTGTAGTCCCGCCCCATGCGATCATGTTCAGGATATCCGCCGTCGCGAAAACGCCGGTGTCGGGATCCGGATCGGGATAATCGAACGGAACGTACGTATGAAATCGAAAATCGGAGCGCCCGTACCAGTTGATATAGAAGATGGTGTACTTGGTCGTGTCGACGCCCAGCATCTGCGGCGCGTTGTCAGCCAGCCACTTCTCCGCGGTAGTTGCTCCGATACAAATACTCGACGTTACATCGAGCGAGCGAGATTGCTGCGCGTTGTAATAGTTCTGGAAGAACGAATTGCCGCAGGCCGTGCTGTTCGCTAAGAGATAGCTGAAGTAGGCATCTTCGAAAGCCTGGGTGGCATAGACGAGGTTGTAGTTGTAGTCGTATGAATTTCCGTTCCAGATCTGATCGTCTTCTTCGTTACTCGGAATGTACAGGGAGGGATTGATCGCAATTGCCCGATAACGGCTCGGGAGACCTGCTCTAAAGTTCGACTCGTTGATGTCGCGAGGCCCGTTACCCAACTCATAACCGACGAAGACGATATTGATGTCAAGATCCTGATTGATCTCCTGGAATTGTCCGGGTCGCAGCGTTGTCAGCTCGGGTGCCCCATATGTTTCAAAAGCAAATGCGATGGCGACCACCGCCGCGACCAAAATCGTAAATCGTATTCTGCGTTTCATTTAGTTTCTCCTTTTTCGTTATCGGTTGCGGAGGCGGGTGTCTCGGTCTCGGCGAGCCCGCTCACCGCGGTTGACTGCCCGTCCGGATCCAGAAGTCGGCGGCACATTGCGCAGTAGGTCTCTTTAGAGCGACTTCGGATCCTGGTAATGCTGACCCGTTGGATCGTGATCCGGATATTTCGCTTTTGATCGTTATGCACAAGATTCACGAGCGACGGTTTTTTATTGTTCGTCGTGTTCCGCTTTGTTATGATTCGGCATCTGAGAACCCGAAGCCCCCACGAGTTTTCTTATCAACGAGCCTGAGTTTGCTTCCCCAGCTCGGCTGAAGTCCTTAATTTTCGGGCTAAAGATTCCGAAAGTTTCCTAAGACATGGTGAACGGCCGCGCAGACACGTATAAGTTTGGTGATTTCGAGCTCGATCGGATGCGCCGCGTACTGACGCGCAACGGAGAGTTGATCGCACTAAACCCGAAGGCGTTCGATCTGCTGCTTGAGCTGGTCTCGAACCGTGGGCACGTCGTCACGAAGGACGTCCTTCTCGAACGGGTCTGGCCCGGTCAATTTGTCGAAGAGAATAATCTGACGGTCCATATCTCGGCGCTGCGAAAAGCGTTTGGCGAGAAAAAGGGCGAGAACCGCTTTATCGTCACGGTCTCCGGCAACGGCTATAAGTTTGTCGGGGATCTGGAAGATCCCTCGAGCGATGAGATCGAAATCGAAAATCAGACGATCGAGCGTATCGTTATCGAAGAAACCGACGCTCGATCACC
>CAMLKY010000526.1 GCA_946480545.1 uncultured Acidobacteriota bacterium | reverse complement strand
TTTCGATGGACGGTATCGCCCTCGATCCGGAAGGTAACATTTTCGATCGATCGCAGCTCCTTCAATCCCCCGAGCGCCGCGACGGCACGGTCAAGCACGGGCCGCGCTTTTGCGTAAGACTCATGAGTCAGACTCTGCGAAATTGCGACGGATGAGACAACGAGCACGAACGAGAGGATTATTAGTGACTTTTTCATATAGCTCCTGGATTACACCCGGCTTTTTTTCGGCTCTTCTCTGTGTGTTCCGTGATTTCTGTGGTTACGTTGGTTACCGCTGAGAGAACCACGGAAAGCACAGAACACAAGGAAGAGAATCACGACCAACAAACGAGATGCTCACTGAGCAGCAGGAACCGGCGATATGATTTGCGCCATCTCGACGAGCACGCGGCCGAGCGGCTTGCCCAAGGTTTGCGGCGCGCTTGTGTTCACCTGAACGGCGACAGCGATCCTTGAATCGGGAAAGTACATCATGTCGGTCACGTATCCGGGAAAGAACCCACTGTGGCCGTACGATTTGCCGGCCTGCGTTGTTCTAATGATAACCCCGAGGCCGTACTTTGTTTCGCGCCCAAGCATCGGTGCGGAGACCCCGTCCAGGACCTGCGGGAGCAGCGACGGATCGAAGGCCTTTCCCTCGTACATCATTTTCGCCCATCGTGCCAGATCCTGGGCCGTCGAAGCGTATCCGCCGCCGGTCCATTCCAATTGCGGATTGATGACGAACTTACCGTTCTCGATCATCGCGTCCTTACCGCCGAACGGATTATTCGCTCCGGCATAACCCTGCACGACGCCCTTCATTACCGGTCCTTCCTGCGGGATCGTGTTCGTAAGCTTCAACGGTTTAATGACGCGTCGATGTGCCTCGTCGAAAAACTTCCGACCGGTGACTTTCTCGATGATCATGCCGAGCACGATGTAGTTCGTGTCCGAATAATCCCAACCTTTACCGGCTTCAAAAGGCGGCTTTTCATCGAGAAGATACGCAAGCCGTTCAGCGGGTGTCCAAACCTTCATCGGGTTCGCCGTCAGGGCTTTGGTGAACGTATCTTTGAACTCATATCGCACCAAGCCGCTCGTATGATTCATGAGCTGGCGGACCGTGATGTCCTTCGCATTGGGGAGACGTGCAAACCACGGCTCTGTGCCGAGATACTTTTCGACGCGATCGTCGAGGTTTATCTTTCCTTCCTTTACGAGCTGGAGCGCGGTGGCCGCAGCGAACGTTTTGCCGACGCTTCCGGCGAGCATTCGATCCGAGGCGCGCATCGGTGTCTTTGCGTCGCGGTCGGAGTATCCGACAGCCAGACCGAACGACTCACCGTTCGCCAGCGCTACGCCGAGCGTTGCTCCGGGGAACTTGCCGGCCTTGTGCCACTCGTCGAGTTTTGCCTGTAGTTGTTTCTTAAGAACTTCGGTGCCCGTCGCTGCTACCGGCCGTTGGCCGAATGCAGTGATCGCGGCGGTCGCAACGATCAGGGTGAGAAAGAGTGTGAATCTGAATTTCGTCATATTAGTTTCCGGTCTTCGGCAGCTTCGCAAGCAGGTCCTTAAATCGTTCATCGTCTCTCAGAATGGCGAGGTCCGCGTCGGTCTCGAAGCTCGTACGGTCGTTATAGCCTTCGCCGATCGCCTTGCCCAGCATCTCGAGCGCCTTGTCGATATTCTTAAGTCGCGCGTATGCGCAGGCGAGGTTGTAATACGCGAGACCGCGGGTCGTACGCCCCGGAGGGATCCCCATCTGAAATGCGGCTTCGTAGCTTCTTATCGCGGCCTCATTCTTGTTTTGAGCGAGCTGCGAGTAACCGAGTTGACCGTAGAGCATCGGGCTGCGGAACCCGCCTTCGATAGCTTTGGCAAGAAAAGGTTCGGCGTCGGCATAGCGCTTTTCCAAAAATCTGATCTGCCCCAGACCGGCCTGTGCTGCCGGATCGCGCGGATCGAGCTTGTACGCAGCCTCGAATGCCTCATACGCTTCAGGCAACTTTCGCTGCTGAGACAGCATTCTCGCGTAATGGACGAAACCTTGCGCGTCTTTCGGATTCTCGGCCGTGTATTTTTTCAGGAGCTCGGCCGAGCGGATGGGGTCGTTCATGTAGATCGCCGCCATGATCGCACGAGCGTCCGACGGCTGCCATGATGGCCGCGGTGTCGGATCGAGATGTACCTTCCAAAAGTCGATCGTTTGTTTGACGAGGCGGCGCGACTCGTCGGTATCTTCGAAAGCATCGAACGCGTGCGGCTGCCGGCTCGCAAACACCATGGTCCATGGAGCTCTCGATTCTGTAACGCGTTGCCACAACGGCAGCGTGGACTGTCCGAGCCCGCCCGCGAGATCTCCCTCGGCCAGGACAAACAGAACAGGCAGATCGCGCCGGAGCGGTCCCTGCGGGGCCGCACCATAGTAAAGGGCCGCCGCCTTTATCCCTTTCGCTGCTTCATTGCCCATCAGGTAAACCGACGACTGCGTGACGTTCGCCGACGCGGCATAAACGCCGAGGCGACTCGAATCTATCCCGTGCTTTGCACCTTCGCGCTCGAGAAATGCGAACAGGGAACGCAGGCTTTCCTGAATTCGCATGCCGTCCGCATCCATCGATATCCCGATCATCCCATTCGCAGCGACCAGCCGTGGCCAGCTCGTGTAAATAGCCCAACTCTTGACCT
>CAMLKY010000525.1 GCA_946480545.1 uncultured Acidobacteriota bacterium | reverse complement strand
CGAGTCCGAACTGGATCGTAGAAGTAGCGCCAGTCCCGGAGCTGATCCGGTACCAGGTACTGTTCGATGTGCGGAAGATAATGAAGTCGGCACGACCATCGCCATCGAAGTCCGAAGGTCTCGGCACATCGCCCGCTTCTCCACCTAGCTGTGCGAACTTGGCTGCGCCGTCCAATGTGGAGAGATACCACCATCCGCCTTGTGAAGGTCGATAGATCGCGACATCTGTTTTCTGATCGCCATCGTAATCTGCCGGAGCAGGAACATCGCCGGCGACAGCAAAGATCTGCTGAGAGATAACCGAGTCAGAGCTCCGGAGTACATACCACTTGTTCTCCGATGGACGGAAAACCGATACGTCGGACTTTCCATCGCCATCGTAATCGAACTCGGTGCTCGACGGTGCGAGGTTATTAAGCAGTCGCCCGATCCGGACTGCTGAAACTTCGCTTACTTTACTGAACATTCCGCCGATCAGGATCTTTCCGTCCGGCTGTAGCTGAATATCAAGCACAGTGCGATTTGCGTTCGATGTAAAGCCGGCATCAAGCGAACCGTTAGGATTAAGACGGGCAATCCCGTTGCGGGCCAACCCGTTGACGTTGCTAAATGCACCGCCCATCAATAGTTTTCCATCAGGCTGGATTTTCACCGCAGCAACGTCGGCGTTCGTACTCGGCGCGAATGAGGCATCAAGGGATCCATCCGCGTTCAGCCTGCCGATTCGACGGATATTCACATTGCCGCCGAAGATTGTGAATCGCCCGCCAGCGACGATCTTTCCATCGGCCTGGACATCAATGTCTTCGATGATGTTGTTTGCGCCCGTGCCCGGATCGAAAGTGTTATCGAGCGAGCCGTCGGAATTAAACCGGGCGATACGGCTTCGCAGGGATGGTCCGGCCTCCGTGAACGCTCCCGCAACCAGGATCTTACTGTCGGGGAGTACGTGGATACGGAACACCTCATTGTCTACCTGATGGATGGGGAATGATGCGTCCAGCGTGCCATTGCTGTTGAGACGACGGAGCTTCTCGGTCCCGCCCGTCAATATCTGACCGTTCGGCATAACCAGGATCTCGCGCACGTTCGTAGCCGGTGGTGACGCCGGCGGCGTAAATGATGTGTCTTCGGAGCCGTCGGTGTTCAAACGCTTCAACGCGAGTCCACCCTCAAAGCCCACGAGTACTTTCCCGTCGGGTTGAACTGCAATTGCCAGAACGGTCGGGACGGGTGTGACCGAGTTAAAGTATGGTACGAACGACGTGTCCAAACTCCCGTCGGGGTGAAAGCGTGCAAGTCCGTGTCGGATGCCCTCGTTGGCGAAAACAAATCGTCCACCGGCAAGAATTTTCCCATCGGGCTGTCGAAGCACTTTGTTGACGTATGCGTTGCGTGTGACGCGGCCGATGAACGAAGCATCCTGGGTTCCGTCGGCGTTAAGTCTACGTAACGGATCGGCGACACTTTCGAAAAACGTACCAGTACCAACCAGAGCCCGGCCGTCTGCCATAACGGCCACCGAACTCACGTTTGGGATCGCCGCATTATTCACGAAGGTATCATCGAGCGCGCCGTCCGTGTTGAATCGTGCGACCTGCAGCCGGGGAATAGAATTAACCGTCGCGAACCCACCGACAACAACGACTTTCCCGTCCGCCTGTATAGAGATGTCACTAATATTCGCATTCGGCCCCGATCCGACGTTGAAGGTTGCGTCCAATGAACCGTTTGGATTCATCCGCGAGATCCGACCTTGCGGGACGCCGTTCAAAACGGTGTGGCTTCCGGCCACATAGAATTTTCCGTCGGCGAGAAGTTTGATGATACTGGGTGATCCGGTACCGACCTCGGTCGCCATGAATGTAGAATCGGTCGAGCCGTCCGCATTAAATCTCCGGATACGCGGGGAACCGCTCTCTCCGCCGACGATAATGATCTTTCCTTCCGCAGTGAGCACGAAGTCCGTGATAGTAAATGCCAGCGCGATAGTTGCAAAGGATGTGTCGAGAGAGCCATCCGGATTGAGACGGACCAGATTACGGGTAAAAGTCTCTCCCGTGAGTCGGATATTTCCCGATAGGAGAATCTTGCCATCGGCCTGGATCCTGATGGTGAAGATCGTGACCGTCCCCTGACTCAGTGCAGGTGGAGCAAACGTTGGATCGATAGAACCGTCTTGATTCAAGCGTGTGACATTGAACCGGTCTGCGCCCACGCCCAGGAAGCTGCCGCCGACGATTATCTTTCCGTCGGCCTGTGCCGCGACCGCCGTCACAGTCGAGCCCAAGCCAAATGCACTCCAGAAGTCGGGTGCGGTGAAGGTCTTGTCGACAGTGCCGTCAGCATTGAGGCGCGCGAGGCCGCTCGCTGCATGACCGCTCGTCTCAGTAAAGAACCCGCCTACGAAGAACTTTCCGTCCGGCTGAGGCTCGATAAATCCGACAGCGCCCTGCAGTTGTGGGTCGCCGTGGGCGGACCCTGTAAATGTGATATCGACTTCGCCTGCGCCGTAGCTCAGCGAAGCTAGTAGTAGGAGTGTGAGAACTAGCTGGGTCATCCCGGTAATATTCTTGTTTCGCATTTCTTATCTGAGGTCCTTACTGATCTAGGGAATGAACGCATTCTCGGTAGGGATATCCGTTGATATCCCGAACTGCATTGCCGTGAATCCT
>CAMLKY010000524.1 GCA_946480545.1 uncultured Acidobacteriota bacterium | reverse complement strand
TCTTTCTCGAAGGTGACTTCAGGAAGCTTTCGGCGAGAGCTACCGACGGGGTCGTTACGCTGACCCTGCCGGCTAACGCGAACGCGACATTCGTATCGAACACCGAAGTAGAGTCGGACGGCGTCGAGCTGGCACGCGAAGACGAGAACACCTGGCGTTTAGGCAGAGGCGGCGCGCGGTACAACTTTGACTTCAATGAAGGCAAACTCGTTCTCCGCAGTATCGCCACGGTCAGTTCAAATTAGAAATCTCGCGGCTCGTCCCTTTTCGGGACTGTTTTTGCAACAAATTGACTAGTATTCCGTTTTAGTCAGCAGCGAAGCTCCTTCGCAGTGACTGTCAGGTGTTGTAATGAAAAAGTTTTACCCGCTTCTTGCCTTGGCGATGCTGTTCTCATCGGTCAATGCACAATCCAGCGACAGCTCAACGACGTCCACCGCCCAAGCGTCGGTTGCCGCCGTCAAGAAAGACGATCCTAAGCCATCGCCCGCCAAGAAGGGAATCGAGATCCCGCCCGAGAAAGCAAGGCCAATAGGTGTACCAAAGATCGAAGGTTTGGGAATCGCGATCGATGGCCGTCCCGACGAAGAGGTTTGGAAAACCGCCGCAGTCTTCAAGGATTTCTACCAGACAAGCCCGGGTGAGAATATCGCTCCGTCCAAGCCGACCGAGGTGCTGATGATGTACGACGAGAAGCACCTGTACGTCGCCTTCAAATGCTGGGACGAAAAAGACAGGATCCGGGCCACCGTTGCAAAACGAGATAACGTCTTTGGCGAAGACAATGTTCGAATGTGGCTGGACACGTATAACGACCAGCGTAGGGCATACGTGCTTGGCTTCAACCCGTTCGGGATCCAGCAGGATGGGATCTATACGGAGGGCCGCGGTGCGGACTTCTCGGTAGATATCGTCATGGAGTCGAAGGGCGTGATCGAAGATTGGGGCTGGTCGGTCGAGATCAAGATCCCATTCAAATCGCTTCGTTACGCCGCCGGTAAAGGGAAGATGTGGGGATTCAATGCCGCACGCAACATCGACCGTTTCAACGATGAGTTCGACCAGTGGCTTCCCGACGACCGGCAGATATCAGGCTTCCTGATCAAGCACGGCAAGATCACGGGTCTCGATGAAATAAAGCACGAACGCACGCTCGAGGTGGTACCGAGCATAACTCTCTCCGAGACCGGCCGACGTTTCCGGGCGAACGACCCGATAACCGGACGCTTCGTCAATCTGCCGATCAAACAGGACATCGGTGTAACGCTCAAGTATTCGCTCTCGCCGAATATCACGCTCGACGCCGCGATCAATCCAGACTTCGCCGAGATCGAGGCCGATGCACCCGTCGTGACCGCGAACCAGCGATTTCCGATCTTCTTCCAGGAAAAGCGGCCGTTCTTTCTAGAGGGCGCCGACATATTCCAGACGCCGCTCGCGATCTATGACTCGCGATCGATCGTCGATCCCGACTTTGCAACCAAGTTGACGGGCAAGATCGGGAAGAACTCTTTTGGCTTCATGGTCGCCTCGGATAAGGCGCCCGGAAACTTCTCGGAGGAAGAGTACGGTGATCCGGCGGTCCGGCCGTCCATCGACGAGTTTCTCGATCGCAACGCGCTATTCGGCGTTTTTCGACTGAAGCGTGATTTCGGGAAGGAAAACAGCGTCGGCTTTTTCGGAACGTATCGAAGCTTTCCGGAACAGAAAAACTTCCTCGGAAGCATCGACGCCCGCATAAAGATAAATCCCAAACTGACATCTACGCTGCAGTTCACCGGCACGTCGTCGAGACGATGCTTCTTCGAAACCCAACTCGAGCCGACAGTCGATTCATTGCAGGCGCAAAGAAATCGCGAGATCTGCGGTACCGGCCGTTACGACACGTCGCTGCTCCCCGACGACCCGGCGCTCAACCTGACAAGTAACGGAACATACAACCAGTACCGGACCGGCAACGGTGTCGGTTATTACGCGAACCTCGATTACTACGAGGACCGTCGCGGATGGTACGTGGAGGCAGGCGGGCGGTCGAAAGATTACCGTGCGGATGTCGGATTCACGCGCCGAACGGATACTAACTTCGCGTTCGCCATGAATCGGTGGAGCACAAAGTCCGAGCCGAAGGCGAAGATCATCCGGGCCGATTGGCGCCAGTTCACGGGCGTCGACTACGACTGGTCCGGACGGATACAAAATTGGCGCGTAGGTTCGAATGTCGGGTTGGCGCTTCAGCGGACGATGTTCCTTTTCTTTGAAGGCTCGATGTCGTACGAGAAGCTTTACGAAGAAGAGTTCGGAGTGATGAGGATGCCGACACGACGCGGCCGGTTCTTTGGCGAGCCGACGCGTGCGGCGTGGCAGAACTCGATCTATGCCGAGGTCAACCAGAACTTCAGCAAACACCTTTTCTATTACGCATGGGTGCAGTATCGAAACAACGCCTTCGACTTTTTCTCGCCGGCGCCGTTCGACAACGAAGCTCCGAACCCGACACGTATTCGTCAGATAGATCCCGGTCCGGGCAAGACCTGGGACTCCGAGGTGTATCTGGAATACAAGCCGTTCAATCCAATCCGGGGTTCGATCAGCTATCGAAAGAGCCGCCTCGTGAGAAACGATAACCGGGTGCGAACGTTCGACGCCGACTCGAGTGCCATTCGCAGGTTCGACGTCGGCGGT
>CAMLKY010000523.1 GCA_946480545.1 uncultured Acidobacteriota bacterium | reverse complement strand
CTAGATCACTTCCCTCGCCCCTGCTAGTGCAAGTTTATCGGATCGACAACTATTCTGGCGCTGGGGCTATCACGAAAGCCATGCACGCGCATGTGCCCGTGATCTTACTCCAAATTTTTCGATAACCTTCTCACGAATTTCCGGAACTTCCGTAAGACCGGAAATCATTCCTTCCACCAGTCCGGTAAGCACAGCCGTAAGAAGAACCTCGTCTGACTGATCGAAAACATCCTCTATTAGTTTGAATGCTTCGAAAGAAAGATAGTCGACGTCTTTTGCTAGACCATCCGCTACGTAATATCCAATATCCCCAAAAAGAACCGTATCAGGAGGCTCTTCGGGGCGCCACTCCGCATAGCATTTCTGCCACGATTCTCTGGCGTCTTGGCAAATTTCACAAAAATCGCCGAGAAATTTTAAGCAACTTGCATGCATCGCTAACGCCCCAAAGAATTATTCATATCTCTCAAAACGTTCTCTGCGACCGCCCTGTCGGAAGCCGCAGCGTTCGGCTTATTCGCCAACCAGCGCTCAATCGCTTTCGCATCATTACTGACCTTCTGCGCATGGAACGCTCCACCAACCGGCAACCCAGTGGCATCTTCCTGGCGAACAGCATCCGCCGAACTACCACTACCTACCGTAGCGCCGTCCCTATAAAGCTTGTCGATAATCCGCTTAAGATCGGCATCTTGAACTATTGGCTTTTCCATACCTCTTCGCAAACTATCTTTATAAAGCTCCCATGACCCTGGATCTTCTTGCCGAAGATATGCGCGAGAAGCCACGGGCGCTCCCAACGATTCGGCACCAATTCCCGCCACACAACGCCACCCACCCGAAATCGCACAGCCCGCGCCGAACTTATAAAGCTTAAATGCTTTCTCAACAAATTCTCGTCCGTGCCGATTACTTTGCGACCTTGCATAGTCCACCACAACGTATGCTGTATCTTTGCTAAAGAAATCGTACCTCTGAGCAAGTGCCTTCAAAGAGTCATTCCCTCCCTTCGACGCATTAAATATTTCCGGCATTACTGCGTAAGCGCTCATGCCATTATCATCTTGTTCCACTCCACCACCGGAGACTCTAATTGATTCAATCTCGTAAAGATTCCTATCATTCCCGTAAGCGACAGCAAAGGTCTCCCCCGTATCTCTATTCTTAAATACCACAATGTAACTTACGTCAGACCCATCCATCGAACAAGAAATTTTGCTATCGCACTCGGGCGAACCTCCGAAAACGAGGACACCCAGATGAACCCGAAAACGAGGACATCCATCGTCCGGATGAATGAAGTCTGGGGTCCCCAGAGATAGGAAGTGCCCGCGATGCTCCGCTCGCTTCGCCGAGCTCGCAGCCTACGATGCAGTACTGCGGAAGCACTCGTCGTCGGGAAATCGCGCAGTACCGAATCGGAAAGTACGGAATCTTGGTTGTCCTAGTTTCTGCGAGAATTGATCGGCCTCGCGCGCCAATGGCGCGTGAGGCCGGGACGATCTACGTTCTGCTACAGCTCGTCCTTGCAGACGTCTCGCTCGGCGACGAGGACGACCTCGATTTCATCGCGCGAACGCAGCTCTTCTTCTTTGATCAATGTTTGCGCTCCGAGCCAGTCGCAACGGTCGTTGATCAGCTTTACGAACAGATCGCCGTCGAGATCATCCAACTCCAGAACGAACTTACCTTGGGCGCTGGTCGTTCCCAGCTTCAGCAGGCGAGGCTCTGGCATTGCGTGCTTCCGTCGGCGCAGCTCCTGCGTGTACACGGTCCCGATGGGTATGGGCGACCCGTCCGTTAACTTCGCCTCACCGTTTACGACGAGACGCTTTGCCGACAGCGGGCTCGCCATTGCAATCGCAGCAATTGCGATCACACTACCTGCCAAGCGTCGAGAAGATTTGCTCACGATAAGCTCCTTTGCTCATTACCTCGTCCACGATGAACGTGTGATCGGTACTTTCGGTCAAGTCGATATTTGGATCGACTGCAGGTCCGAAGCATGGTTCCTCCGACGAACGGACTTTCCTTTTCGCTGAAAGAACTTCAGCACCGCACCTACATTGGTGGGCACGTCGTATGTACGAGCTCCGAACAGCTGACGATGATGGTGGGGATCGAATGTGACCAGCCCCTGGACGGGAATTTTCAGCTCCTCGAGCTGCTCCGCCGTGTCATACGCGGCTTGACCACCAGCGCTGTAGCCGAACAGGAAGACGCACGCCAGGATTCGCTTTCAATCGCTCGATGATGAGCGTGACTGCCTCCTTGATCGGCGCCCCCCGTACCGCCCTCGCATTGAACATTGTCGCGCCGAGTTCCTCGCCGAGTTTGCGAAAACGAGGACATCCATCGTCCGGATGAATGAAGTCTGGGGTCCCCAGAGATAGGAAGTGCCCGCGATGCTCCGCTCGCTTCGCCGAGCTCGCAGCCGAACACGCAGCTGGTCCCGGGCTCGGCACTCCGTCGGTTTCCGGACCACGTCCTGCCTACGGAAACAGGGCGACGTCCAGATGATTGGCGCAGGCGACACAAGCCTCGTATCGCTGAGCAGCTCGGAGGCCAGTGATTCCGGAGAAGCTCACTCAGTGCGCAGTTGCCACCGACGACAGCCTGCACCACTGCCCTTGAGCCAGCGCTGGCCCAGCTGCCTAGCTTTGTCGAGCAACGCATCGACGGCGCCGAC
>CAMLKY010000522.1 GCA_946480545.1 uncultured Acidobacteriota bacterium | reverse complement strand
TATCTGCGTTTGTGCCGAACGGAAAAGCGAAGAACGAGAAATCTTCGCTGCGGAGAACAAACCACTGTCCGGTGGCGGGGCGGAAGAATGTAATGTCTGCTTTGCCATCGCCGGTGTAGTCGCCGGGTGTTATGACATCGGTCGAACTGCCGAACTGTGCGGCGAAGACCGTGTTATCTCCGCTCTTGTGGATCCACCATTCGGCACCGCTCGGCCGGAAAATCCCGACGTCGGTCTTTCCATCCCCGTCGAAGTCGAACGGCGAGCGGCGTGTAGCGGTCGCGGTGCCGCCGCCCCAGAATCCCGAAATGATCCTGAATTGAGCGCCAATCGAGTTACCACCGGCAAACGGCTGGCCTGTGGTCGACGTAACCGTGAATGCTCCGCCCGATTTTGAGCCGCCGCCGTTCCCGATGACCGACTTCCTGATCCCAAACGGACCGCCGGATTGTGCCTGCGTCATAAGAGCGAGCAGCCCGACGACGACGATCCTGGATGCTAAATTTGAGAGCTTCATGAATCTTTCTCCTCCAACGAACCGGAATCAATAGACGATCAGTGTGAAGTCGGACGGAAATGGCGCTAGATCGTTGGATCGCCAAAAGCTCGCGGCGATCACGTTGGGGTTGGCCGGATCGAAACCCAGGCGACCGGAGAGGTGCACGATCCCTCCGGGCAATGCCACCGATGAGGAGGTGAGTGAATAAAACCGTGCGGATAAATCAAAGCCGAGGTTCATCACGTAGCTGCTCGAAGCCGGGTGCGTGACCGAGAATCCGCACCCGCCGGTCGTGGATCCCGTCATTCCGTTGTAGCAGCGGCCGATTGTGCCGTTTGAGTTAACAAAGACGATCGCCTTCGGAATTCCGAACCCACTCGAAGACTGGCTGACATTCCCGCCTACCATGAGCTTCGCGTTCGGCGCCAACGCACCGATCCCGACATTGCCACCTGCGGGGTTGATGATGGTGTTCGCACCGTCGACGCTGAGATAGAGCGGCACCCCGGTCCCCGTTCCATAGTTGTAGCCGGTCACCTTCGTATTTATTCCGTTACCACCCTGCAGCACCAGACTGTTGCCAGTAGCCGTGTCCGTGATTCGTTGCTGTGCCGACGCACCGGATACCTCGAGCGCCGATTGCGGATTGCTCGTACCTATCCCGACCAATCCGCCGGTTGTCACAGCCATCCGAATCTGCCCGGCAGTCTCGTCGGCAAGGTAGAACTGGTTGCCGTTGAAGTTATTCGACGTGCCAAGGAACCAGCTTCGGCTTGGCGAGCGCATGTAGAATCGTGCCCACGTGTTTGTTCCTCCTGTCGTTTCGGCTACGAAGTGCGCCGAGGTCGGGCTGTAAGTTCGCGTGCCGCCCAGGATGTCGAGATGGAAGTTTGGATTGATCGGCGTGTTGATCGAGACCTGCCCGCCGAACACCCCGTTGCCGCTAATATGCAAGTTTGCGGTTTGAAGCTGTGTGCTATTTCGAATGAAAGAGTTGTTCGCGCTGCTGGTGGTCAGATACTCGGACGCATTGACACCACCAAGCTTCTGGGCATCGTCGGCAACGGCCGCGCTCAGCGTCCGCACCGCGTAGGGCGAAGACGCTATCTGCTCGCGCGGGCTAAGCGTTACGTATGCTTCGCTGGCATTCCTGCGGACCGCGATCTCCAGCCAACGGTTCGCGCCCGGTAAGGCGCCGGAGCCGAAATCCAATTTCGCACTGAACGTTCCATCGGCCGCAGTCACTGCGACGTCATTCAACGTTGCGCCGATCTGAGTTCCTCCGGCGAGTGCATCGAAAAGCTTGAACTGCATGAGGAAACTCCCGTTCGCGGGGGTCCCTCCGTCGGTAAGGCTTCCCTGGTAATTGAAGGCCGTGGTCTGTGCGTTCGACGACAAGTTCAGAAGGCACAATGCGAGTGTGAAGATAAGTATGGGTCGGAATAAATAGCTGCGGTTCATTTGAAGTCTCCTCTGCTCGCGGCGACACCTATGACAGGTAGTCGCCGCGAGCCTGCATGCATCTAGCGGAACTGGAACAACGCCACGTGTGTACTCCCGTCATTGAGTCTTACGATCAACTGCCGGCATGTGCCACGCCATGCTTTCTGCGTCTTCCAGACGTACTGATAGCGGTCCGTATCCGTGTCGTATGTGAGAGTGCTGGACCCCGCTGTGACGGTCTCGTCGATTGTCGAGGTG
Organism: uncultured Acidobacteriota bacterium; assembly: GCA_946480545.1. The sequence continues at coordinate 496 of CAMLKY010000522.1, read as the reverse complement.
GACGTGCCGCCGGTGCACTGGATCATCTGGGATGCGGGATATCCGGAAGCGAAGATGTTCGATCCCTTGAAGCCGCTCAGGCTGAACTTGATGGGGATCGACTGCCCGGCGGAGACCGTGTTCCACGTCGGCATGTTGTCAACCGGCTGAAAGAAACCCGTGAAGTTGTACAGCACGGTCACCGTGAAGCTGCCTTCCGCCGTGTTGCCGGAGGCATCCGTAGCCGTTACATTCACGGTGGTCGTGCCAACCGGAAAGGCCGATCCGGAGCTCGGCGTTGCGACAACCGTCGGGGCGGCGTCACAGTTGTCCGTCGCGCTCACGGTGAAGTGGACGATCTTTGTTGTGTCTGTCGAATTGGGCGGGAGAAATTCAACGATGTCGTTCGGGAGCGTCAGGACCGGGTCCTCGTCTTCGGCCGAGACCGTTACACCTAGTGACGCCTCGGCAAATTTCGCCCCGGTGTCGGTGACCCGGAGAGTGAACGTGGCGTTCG
>CAMLKY010000521.1 GCA_946480545.1 uncultured Acidobacteriota bacterium | reverse complement strand
TGCCGATGATCATCAGCCAGTAGGTGATCGGGATTTTCTTTGCGAGCCCGCCCATGTTCCGCATGTCCTGCTCGTGGTGCATCCCGTGGATGACGGAGCCGGACCCCAGGAACAACAGAGCCTTAAAGAACGCGTGGGTCATCACGTGAAAGATCGCGGCAATGAACGCTCCGACCCCGCACGCCAGAAACATGTAACCGAGTTGGGAAACGGTCGAATATGCGAGCACCTTCTTGATATCGTTCTGCGCCAGGCCGATGGTCGCGGCGAAGATCGCCGTTGCGGCACCGATTATCGCGACTACGAACATCGCCGTCGGAGCGTTCTGGTAGATCGCGTTACACCGAACGACCATATAAACGCCAGCGGTCACCATCGTTGCAGCATGGATCAGGGCCGACACCGGTGTCGGACCCGCCATCGCATCAGGCAACCACGTGAACAGGGGGATCTGTGCCGACTTACCGGTTGCTCCAATGAATAGAAGCACTGCTATCGAGGTGATACCCCCCGCGAAGATCACTCCCCAGCCGAACGGCTCGATAGGCATCTGGGCGATGGTGGTCAGAGCGCTTGAGACCTGCGCGCCATCGACGGTCTTCTCGTAGAAAGAGATCGAGCCCGTAAGCGTAAAGACGAGGAAGATCCCCATCAGCACGCCCCAGTCGCCGATCCGGTTCATGACGAATGCTTTCTTCGCGGCACGACGGGCTTCATCGCGTTTGATGTAGTAACCGATCAGCAAGTACGAGCACAGGCCGACGCCTTCCCAGCCGACGAACATCAGCAGAAAGTTATCCGCGAGCACAAGCGTCAGCATCGAGAACATGAACAGGTTCAGGTATGCAAAGAACCTATAGAACCCGCTGTCGCCGTGCATGTACCCTGTGGCAAAGATATGGATCAGCAGCCCGACAAATGTGATGAAGCAGACATAGATCCCGCTCAGCGGGTCCATCCCGAGACCGAAATCGGCGCGAAAGCCGCCGACATTTACCCACGTCCAGATCTGATCGAGCACGGGCTGCGTCGCAAACAAAGCTCCTTCGTGCGAGGTCCCGATGCCGAAAGCGATCATGAATGCGACGATCGTCGAGATCGCGATCGTCCCACATGCGACAAGGCCGCTGAACGTTTCATTTCTCAGCTTGCCGCCGATCAGCCAATTGATCACGGCACCCGCGAGCGGAGCGAAAATGATTATGCTAAGTAAGTTGTTCTCGATCATCAGATCTAATCACCAACAACGAGCATCATCTCGTGCATCGTTGTTTCAAATCCTGCGCGTTCAAAAAACTTCAGTGCAGACGAATTCTTAGCCGCTACCGAGAGCATCAGTTTCGAAGCTCCAAAATCTCTCGCCGCTCCGACCGAGGCTTGAATGAGACCTAGGCCAGCTCCGCTATGCCGGCACTCGTCTTCGACGTAAATGTCGTGCAGCCAGGCCGACGACACCGCGAGATCGGCGTAGTTCTTTTCTTCGTATGCGACGTAAGCGAAGCCGATTATTTTGTTATGAGCTTCCGCCACAAATACCGCCGCATTTTCAACATCTGTCTGACCGTCGTAAAACCTTGCCATGCCCTCGAGCGTCGCGATCCGAGCGAATCTACGCTCGTCGTACCCGACATGCTGCTCAACCAGCTTCATCGCGAATTCCGCTATGCGATCAGCATCGCCCGGCTTCGCCCGCCGGATAGCGAGGGACATATCGTTAGGTCCGCTTCCGCGCCGGGCGCCTCTTCGCCGCCGCCGGCTTCGTTTTCGTCGGTCCCGCGGGTGCTGCCGGGGTAATCACGAGATCTGTTGGAAGCGAAATCTTGTTCGCGGCGACGATGCGATCGATGATCGCCCTTTCCTTCTCTTTCTCGATCTGGTCCCGGATCTTCTCTTTGATCGTAACGGGCGGGCCATCCGGATCTAAAGGATCCGCCGTCGCCGTGGCGATCAGAATGTGGCGCACGTCGTATGTTTCCGGAGGAGTAGTGCTTTTCCGCTCGAGTTTGACGACGTGGTAACCGTAGTCTGATTCAACGAGCTCCGGCGCCACCTGTCCCGCTTCGAGCGCCAAAGCGCCACGCTCGAAGGAGGGGACCATCACTCCTTTTGGAACATCCTTATACAACCCGCCCTGCAGCTCACCCTGTTCATTCTTGTTTCCCGGATCTTCCGAAAATTCGTTCGCGAGCTTTGCAAAATCTTCACCAGCCTTGGCCCGATCAAGTATCTTTTGCGCGCGGGCTCGCTGTGCGGCTGGATCCAATTCGGGATGCGTCTTCAGATACCGCGCGATCTCTTCATCCGAGGTCGTCAGCTCGGACGCAAGCTTTTCACCGTAAATACGCGCAAGGAACTGGGCCTGCTGCAGTTTTATCTGAAGCTGGATTTTCTTCTTGAGGGACAGCGGAAGCTGCGGTAGCCGTTTCGCGTACCCGTCCGCGGAGATCTGCGTTTTCGCATACATCTCGCGAACCTGATCTCGCTCTTCGTCGGTAATCGGCGTGTCCTTCATCCGCGGGTTTGCGGCCCGCAGCACATACAGTTTTGTGTCAAGAAAGTCTTCGAACTGAGCCTTTCGTTTGGCCCTAACCGCAGCCGGCAGCTTGCTGCCCGGAGTTTCGCCCCAGAAATCGGCTACAGCCGTCTCGGATATATAAGCGAACGGCCCCGCCGCTGGCTTATCCTTGTTCAAATACTTG
>CAMLKY010000520.1 GCA_946480545.1 uncultured Acidobacteriota bacterium | reverse complement strand
GAGCTAGTGCTTGGGTCGCTTCGTCGTCAGATCTATCTGGATCGCGTGATTGAGTACTTCGCAGGTTCAAAAAAGCTCGACGTCGCGGTGCGTATCGCACTTCGCCTCGGAGTTTTTCAACTTTTGTTCCTCGACAAGGTCCCAGCCTATTCCGCCATCAACGAGAGCGTCGAGCTGGTCGCTCGGGCAAAGAAGACCTCGGCGAAAGGCTTCGTCAACGCGATCCTCCGCAAAGTCTCGAACGGCATGCCGAACCTGAAGTACGAGGACAATATCGACCGGATCGTTATCGAAACGTCACACCCCAGATGGCTGATCGAGAAATGGATCGATGACTTCGGCGAAGACGAGGCCGTCGAGCTCGCCAACGCGAACAACCACACACCCGAGGTTACCTTTCGGGTCACGCGAAGGATGCCCGCGACATTCGATCTCACAACGTTTCGGAAAAGCGAGTCCGTCGACGGTTGTTACTTTTCAACGTCGGCAAGCAGCGGTCAGCTTCGGCAGATGGCCGATAAGGGTGAGATCTATTTCCAGGACGAGGCCTCGCAGCTCGTCGCGCAGGTTGCAGCTCGCCTCGCCGGCAGAAGATTCCTGGACGTGTGTGCTGGAGTCTATTAACGTTCTGCAATACGACGCCGAGCGTGCGCTGCCGTTCGCCGGAGAGAGTTTTGATGCCGTCCTCGTCGACGCTCCATGCTCGGGAACCGGGACGATCCGGCACAACCCCGAAATACGGCATTTTCTCACGCCCGAGGATGTCTCGGCACTCGTTGAAAAACAACGTGCGATCCTCGGGAATGCATCAAAGCTCGTGCGACGTGGCGGACGGATCGTGTATTCGACATGCTCCGTCCAAACCGAAGAGAACGAAGCGGTCTGTCAGGATTTTCTTTCGCGGAACGCGGACTTTACGGTTGTGCGGCCGGATGTGCCGGAACGGTTTCTTACGGCGGACGGGTTTGCGAGGACTTTTCCGCACCGCGATTCGATGGACGGATTCTTCATCGCATTGCTCGAGCGACGAGCCGGATGAAGGGTTTACGAGGTTCCGTACGGTGTCAAAAGATGCTAGACTCTCGCTTTGATCAGGAGCCCTGATGAGCATTATCTCCAAAAGTTTTTCGGCATTGGGCAAGCTTGCGGTCGTCGGCGTTCTTCTTCTCGGATTCGCTGGCGGCATGGCGGCCGTTGTCTACATCTCGCTTTCCGGCTCTGAGATCAAGGTTCCCGAGATCGTCGGAAAAGATTTCGTAGAGAGCGAAAAAGAGCTCGCCGCCCTCGGGCTAAAGATCCGAAAGCGTGCGGATCGAGTAAGTACGGAGCAGATGAATACCGTGCTTGAGCAGCTTCCGAAGGCCGGAGAAACGGTAAAGAGCGGGCAGTGGATCTCGGTTGTCGTGAGTAAAGCGGGCCTTCCGAGCGAAGAAGCTCCCGCCACGTTACCAAAGGATCTTGAGACCGACGATACCGAGAAGATCGAAGAGATGATCTCGGATAAGCCGAAGAAAAAGACAAACTCGAATACGAACAAGAAAAAGGCCGATACGACGCGTGACGTGATCGGCAACGAGAGCAGCTCGAATACGAGCGCCGATTCCAAAGACGCGGGCGATTCGAAATCGGGCGACACGGACAAGAAAGACGCGAGCGATAAGCCCAAGGACACTACCCCTGGAACTGCTCCAAAACCGCAGAATACGCCTGGCCCGAAGCCTGGAAATGAGACTCGTAAACCCTAAACGCCTGAGCAACCGGAAAAACCGTAATTGCAACAAACTAGCAGCACAATTCGTGAATGTTTGAAATAGCCCCGTCGATCCTCTCAGCGGATTTTACAAAACTGGCCGATGAGATCGCGGCCGTTGAAGCAGGCGGCGCTCGGGTTTTGCACGTCGACGTGATGGATGGGCACTTTGTTCCGAATATCACGATCGGACTTCCCGTGGTGAAATCTCTCAGAAAGCGTACGAATTTGACGATCGATACGCACCTGATGATCGAGGAGCCGAGCCGTTACGCTGTGAAGTTCGTTGAAGCCGGAGCCGATATGGTCTCGGTTCATGTCGAGGCCGATGTTCACCTGCAGCGTACGCTCGTAGCGATACGTGAAGCCGGTGGAAAAGCGGGGATTGCGATCAATCCTGCGACACCACTTTCGGCGTTGGAAGAGGCACTTCCGTATGCTGATTTTGTTTTGCTGATGTCGGTCAACCCGGGTTTCGGCGGTCAGTCTTTTATACCGACATCGATCGACAAGCTGCGGCGCCTAAAACGGATGATCGACGAGCGCGGGCTCGATACAAAGATCGAGATCGATGGCGGTATCGACCTGGATAACATCGCCGAGATCGTAGGCGCCGGTGCTGAGATCATTGTGGCCGGTTCGGCAGTGTACGGAAAAGGAAACGCCACGGAGTCAGTCAGGGCATTGTTGGACAAGGGTGCGGTCTGGGTCTAGTACATTCAGCTTTCTTATTAAATTCGAGAGGAATTATGTTTTCAGTTAAACGTCGAAATATCGTTTTGCTTTTTGCTGCGGTCGCGATGCTCGTGACCGGCGCAGTCGCGCAGAGGCCGGGTGACGGCTCGCCGACTCAGCGGCTTGAGGTGATGCGGCAGAAGCTTGAAACGATACGCCGATCGGCAACCAGTGCGGCTTCGGTCTTAAAGCAGGAGGCGGACGACGACAAGAAGAA
>CAMLKY010000519.1 GCA_946480545.1 uncultured Acidobacteriota bacterium | reverse complement strand
CACGTCGCGCAACTTTTCGACGTCACCTTTTACGAGAGCCTTTTCGTAATCGAGGTGGGCATACAGTATTTCCGTGTCGAGTGGGCCGTAGCGTTGAGCCACGGAAAACGACGTGATGAGTAGCGTGATGACAAGCGTAAGAATTATTCGTTTCATATTTACGACCTTCCTATTTGCAGCAAACGAGCATTTCGCCGTTCGCCAATTCCAGGAAATGCACGTTCCCGTTCTCGATGCCGCGATATATATCGCGTGTCCTTGTTCCAAAGACCCGGGCCGCCTCGTCCGGACGCATCAAAGCCCCGCCGCATTCCGGACAGCCGACTTCGACCAGCGGCTTTCGCCTGACGATCAGCACTCTTTCGGTAAGCACCGTTACCTCGGTTGTCTTCTTGATCTTCACGGCGATCCTCCATCCTCAAACCTGCCCGGCCGAAAGCAACTCGCCTAAGCGGCGGCAGAACTCGTGTCGATCAGCCTCCGGCCCATCGTTGTGATGGATGTGCCGCTCGTCGCTCCATTCGCAGAGAACAGGCCGCAGCGAACCGTCGCTGACGTTGTCACCGAGCTCGAGCGTGAAGTATCGATGACCATCCGGGACCGGTCTTTCGGCCTTGAGCAGGATCGCGGCAAAGTACGCCTCGAGGAGCCGCTCGGGCGCGGGGAATTGCACAAGCACGCCGAAATACGTCTCAGCGATCTCGATAGGGAAGCACTGCAACCCGGACGAAGGGAGTGCGTCGGCACCGATCAGATCGTCGCCGCTCATTTCCCAAAGAGAAGTCAGGTAATCATTTCCGGAGTTCTCGCGGAGCCGGGTTACGAGCGTCTTCGCATCGTGCCGGGCCAACTCAGGCAGATACTCATGGGCGAAATAGTAATGGCGGGCCCGCGGTTCGAGATCCCGCACATCGGCTTCCGCCGTCCTTCTACCGAAGACTGAAAAGAGTTTTGAAAGAAAGGTCGGCTGCAACATAGATCCTCCCCGCCCATCGGCGTGAGCTGTTTATAGCCAACCGGCCCCGGATATGTCTTGGGGAAACTCTTGTTTATTTCTTAGGGATTTATGGGGACGGGTTAAGTTGCTGTCGACGTGCGTGTTCGGAGGACAAAGTAGATATTATTGCGGATAGGTCACCCTTGGCCCAATCGCTTCAAAGCCGGCCACAGCCTTTCACGAAATTCGTATCTTCGTATCAGCAGCTCGGCGATGAGAATGTTCGGCACCCACCCGAGCCATGCGACGACGCGGTAGACGTCCATCGGTGGAAGGTCGTCAAAGCTATTCGTGATCCCCCACTTCCACGCCCGCAGAGTCAGGGCCGAGAGCGTCAGCGCATAACTTCGGATCATAAAATTCCGGTGTGCGACGAAATCGCCGCTCTTCACTTTCATGAGCGCGATAGCCGTGAAGGCGATCCAGCCGACGGCAAGCGATCCGAACGCAAGCTTCGAGGTGATGCCTCCATTCGCGTAGAAGCTCATGAGCAGGGAAGCCGGTCCGGTTATCAATAGAACGTTTACGACATACACGTAACCGAGCGTACGGTGCACACGCGGGTAGAACTCCTGAATATGTGAAGAGAACTGCGTAAACCCGGCGAGCAGGACCCACATGCTCGCATAGACGTGCACGAAGAACGCGATGCGCCAATGGTCGATGTCGATGTAATCCTGCTTGATCCTGAGGAAACCGACGTCGGTGTGATAGGGGATGTACTCGGCCGTGATCCGGGCCATCAGGAAAGTAAAAAAGCCGAGCGTCAGCAAAACGAGGAGATTAAACCCCGTCATACCCTTGAAAATATTCCCGGCTTTCAGCAGAATACTCGCCATGAAAAAGATAGCCCTTTCGTCGATCGTCGCCGTCATTATCGCTTCGGCACTTGTCGCCTGCAAATCCGGCTCAAGCGTTAGCCCATCCGCCGAGAAAGTTGCTGCCACCGCAGGTGAGGTCGCCAAGGAACAAGCCTCGGCTGCGACTGGAAAAGCCGTCGAGAGCATCGAGGCGATCCTCGGCTCATATGTCGGGCAGTTCGGCGACAACAAGATCACTCTACTGATCACGAAGGCGGGCGGCGGAACTGTGGCGGGCCGAACGATAGTGGGCGGCAACGACCGCCCATTCGACGGCACGCTGACGCTCGAGAATGGAGCTTACATGATCGAAGCCCGCGAGCCCGGCGATCACAAAGACGACGGCATCTTCCGGTTCACCATCGCCGAAACCGACCCGACCGAGCTAAAGGGAATCTGGAAAGCAAACGACACGAAGCGCCCCGAGAAGTCCTACACGCTTGCGAGAAAGAAATTCGAATACCGCAAAGACGTCGGCGACTGGCCCGAAGCCTCCCAACGTCTCCTCAAAGCCGCGGATGTCGAGAACCTCCCGAAGGCCGAGCTGGAATTCATGCGAAACGAGATCTTCGCCCGCCACGGCTACTGCTTCGCGAAGAAAGAGCTCCGCCAGCAGTTCGAAAACGAAGACTGGTACGTCCCCAACACAGTCAACATCAAGGGATTCCTGACCGACATCGAAAAGAAAAACATCGCCCTGATCAAACGTTACGAGAAGTACGCCGAGGAATATGGCGATGAGTATGGGCGGTAGCCTTGCCGGCATCGGCTAGTGTCCCGGAGGGACATCCGATAATAGCCCAGCGATTCATCGCTGGGGTAATGCGCGAATGAACAAAGTCCCGGCAGGGACGCCCGACA
>CAMLKY010000518.1 GCA_946480545.1 uncultured Acidobacteriota bacterium | reverse complement strand
CCCCGCGATGAGCGACGATGAGAGGCATCTCTTTCTAGGTTCTAGTTTCTAGTTTTACTTTGCGGCTTAGCGTCTTTGCGAGAACACTTTTAGCTCGTTAAGTCGAAACTCGTTGCAATTCTGTTGAGCCCCGGTTGAGACGGGTTTTCTCGCAAAGACGCTAAGCCGCAAGGTAAAACTAGAACTAGAAACTAGGAACCCTTTTTCTCGAGTAAAAAGATCGTCTTCGACCAGGCGATCGGTTCGCTTGTTGGGAACTCGTGGTTGCCGACGATCTTGAAGTACTTGCGTGAGATCCGCTTTACATCTTCGACGGGGTGGATCTTGAAATTGTAGAGGAGTTCGAGGACCGCCCCGACGATGGACGGCTTCACCGGGATGAAGACAAGCTTCCCCCCTATTCTCAATACACGCGCGAGTTCCGCGAGACCGTCGTCGAGCGAAACGTACTCGAGCACGCCGCATGTCAGGACGAGGTCAAAAGTGGCGTCGGCAAACGGGAGTTGGAGAACATTGCCCTGGATAGATTCGATATTCGCCGAATCTACAGATCTCTCCTTGACGAACTGCTCGCGTGCGATCTTGAGTGAGTTTATCGAGAGGTCGAAGGCGACCGTCTTTCGCGGGCGAAAGCCGGCATCCTGAAATCCCAAGGTCACGATACCGGTCCCGCTTCCCGCGTCGAGAACGTATGAGTCGGCATCGATCTCAAGATCAAGCGAACGCAAGTATTTTGCGACGGACCGGCGGTAGCCATTTACCTTTAGCGCCAGGTTGTGAACGTCCGCGATACGGTCGTAGAAGCTTTGCGTTCGCTTTGCGCGTTTTTGTATCGCTTTCGTCATCGCTATTTCTCGGCAAGCAATTTCATTACCATTGCGCGGAGGTCTTCGATACGCGACGGGTTTGTCCCGCTCTCGATATACCGAATGACACCTTTCCTGTCGATGAGCACGGCCGTCGGCAGCGAGGTCGCAGCGTAGAGAGCCTGCATCTGCTGGCCATCGGCCACCGCGAACGCATATGGCAGATCGTGCTTCTCCTTAAAGCGTTTCAGAAACGTGATCTCGTTAGGATGATCGACCGGAAAACCTTCGGCCTGGCCATAATATCTCGTCAGTCCAAGTATCACGAGACCCTCGCGCGAGAAATCCTGGTGCCATTCCGCGAGTGCCGGGAAAGCGTCGAAGCAAGGCCCGCACCATGTTGCCCAGAAATCGAGCAAGACTACTTTGCCCTTCAATGAGGCAAGCGTTTTTGGCGTCGCCGGGATCCATTGGTCCATACCGACGATCTCCGGCGCTGGCTCCTTTAAGAGCTTGTATTGCTTTTCGCGCTTCTTGAGCCGCTGGACCGCTTCGTTTTGATTGCCCTTCACCGGGAAATCGCGTCCCGCTTCGGCGAGTGACGCGGCGTAGGTCTGAAGCCCGACCAGCTTCCGGTCGGTCTCTATCTGGTAGGCGATCAGTTTGTCGGCGGCGTAATAGAAGAACGTCGGCGAATTCATCGTCACCGCCGTTCGCTTCATGTCCTCGAGTACCGAATCCGCTTCTTTGACCTTCGCCATGTCGCGGTACGTCTCAAAGACGAGCATCCCCGCATCAAGCACTGCATCGGCGGAATTGATGTTTGTCAGCGGATCTTCGACCAGCTTCTTCGCCGCGTCGTAACTCCTCGCGGCATATAGCGATGCTTTCTCGAGGTCATTCGCGGAGATATATGCCTTAGCGATCTCGCTGTTCATTCTCCAACGCTCGCTTACCTTGGTGGCCCCGCCAGCCTCGTAGTCGGTAAGAAATTTCTGAGCTTCATCGAATTTCTTCTGCTTGGCAGCGACGTAGACGAGAATCGCGCGTGCGTTCTGAAGTCGCTCCGATTTCTGGTCGGCCGACGAGACGTACTTCTTCAAATGCTCGCTCGTAGCATCCAGGTTCTCCGCTATCCAGTGCAGCATGCCGAGGTAATAGACATCCTCGGCATTCAGATCGCTCCGCGCGGATACTGTCGTCGCATATTTTGCTGCAAGCTGTTTCTGCTCACGTTCGGTCTGAAGCCGGAGCCGTTCGCTATATGCGATCTTCTTCAGCTCGTACTCGGCGAATTTCGCTTTTCGATATCCGATCGCCTCCTCGTACATCTGCTTGACGCTGAGGTCGACGGACACGACCGGTGTCGAGCCAGCCGGTTGGCCGCCCGGAGCGACGCGGCGCGACTGTGCGAGCGCATTCGCGGAAAGAAAGATGATTATGGCGAAACAAAGAAATCTCATGTCGTGCTCTGAGGGCGATGGCGGCGCCGATTGAAAATCAACTGGATCCTCGGCGAGCGGCCTTCCCAAGGAACCGGTCCGGTCCGAACGTACTCGGGTAACTCTCGTCCGCTCCTGTTATCGCATCGGCAATGATACTCGCGGTCCCGGGTGCGAGCAGGATCCCGTTCCGGTAATGTGCCGTCGCTACGTACGCGTTCGAAAGCCCCGGCAGTTTTCCGATCACCGGCAGCTCATCCGCAACAAATGGCCTCAACCCTGACCAGCTTTCACTGACCTGCAAGTGAGAAAGTTCGGGAACTACTTCCACACCGGCCAAACGTAGAGTTTCGATGCCGTGCGGCGTGGTAGCGTTATCGAAGCCGACATCTTCAACGGTTGCTCCGACAAGCAGCCGGTCATCCGCACGCGGCACAAGATAACCTCGAGGGCTATAGACGACTCGCCTTAATA
>CAMLKY010000517.1 GCA_946480545.1 uncultured Acidobacteriota bacterium | reverse complement strand
CATGATGCCGGCGATGAAGTTGCTCAGCGACTCCTGCGCCGCGAAGCCGACGGCGAGGCCGATGATCGAGACGCCCGTGAGCAGGGCGGCGATCTCGAGGTTGCGGATCACATTATTCGTCGCACCGTTCAATGCCGCGACGCTGCTCAGCCAGATGGCGGCAGTTGCCGTGGCGGTACTGTTGTTTCGAATCGTCAGATCGCGTGCGGTTCCAATGCCGCCCTGTCGACCGTCGATCGTCACATTATCGGCACCCTGAAGCCTGACGACCGCACCCGTTATCGATCCCTCGATGATTCTGGAACCGCCAACGGGACGTATCGTGATGTCCGTGTACGATGTGGCCGCGAGGCCGCTGGCTGTGAGGGCAGCTGTGGCGGTCTCGGTCGTGTTGCCGCAGACCTCGATGTTGATTGACCCGGTGTGAGTGCCGGCGATGATCGCATCGAACGCTCCTTTAAGCGTCGAGTAGGCCGTCGGCGTGGTGGTGCCGCCAGAAGACTCGACCTCGATCGGACCCGCGGTGTCGCACATTCCGATCGTAACCGGTTCCGGAAGCGCACGCATTTGTATTAGCGCTGAGGAGGCATTCGCTTCAGCAACAAAGAGGTTCGGGTAGAATCGCGGGCCCAGCCCGGCGATAGCAAAAGCGCTGATCGTGAGAAGCGCAAAGATAGAGACCACGAAACGAGACCAATTCTGACGGTCGGACATAGTTCTTCTATTCTCCTAAAAGGGACCTGGTTGTACTTGAAATAGTGACGCGTTACGACCGGAAAGGAATGGTGAATTCCCGCGGGTGAACTCCAGTCTAAGAAACGTGAATTATGAGGGAATTATAGGCAGGCTTCGAATATTGTCAAGGCATATCGAACAGAGTTCGAGACAATGAAGAAAAGGCCGTCGACGAAACGACGGCCCTCGGACTCCCGAAAGTAAGGGGCTCTTACTTTATTTCGATCGTAGTACCGATCGTGAATGAACGACCGCGCGCCGGAGCGAAAACGAACTGCTCGTGATAGTAGCGATCAAGCAGATTCGATACTCCAAGGTTGACGCTGAAGTCGAACCGCTCCCGGCGGAAGTAGTAGCCGCCCACCAGGTTATGCGTCGCGAAGCCCGGCTCTGAAGGGCCGTTGACCTCGGCATAATCCGGCGAAAGCCGGTCCTGACTCGCGACAAAGCGGGCGTTGTAATCGACGTAGTAACTCTTACCGAAGTTCTGCCAGCGGAAGCCGACGTTCGTCCGGAACGGACTTATGAAATCGAGCGGAACATCGGCGGTAACGTCATCGCCGCGTAGGTAGCTAAAGTTTCCATACGGGGTGAGGTACCCGAGGCTGATCTTGAACGGAGCTTCGATCTCGGCCTCGAAACCTTGTATCCGCGCGCGTCTGACGTTCTGAGTCTGGTAAACCTCGAGCGGAGTACTGCTGCCGGGTCTCGGAAGACGCACGTCGGTGAGACGGGTCGCAAGGAAATTCCGGAAGTAATTGTTGAAGTATGTAACCGACGCCCTAACCTTGGATGTCGTGATCTTCGCACTTGTATCGAAGTTGAATCCGGTCTCGGGCTCAAGATGCGGATTGCCGACGAGAAATCCTTCTGCCGAACCCGGGTCGGTGAAGAAACGCTCCGAGATATTCGGCGTGCGGAAAGAGCGGCCAAGTCTCGCCGATAGATTGACGTTTGGCGTGAGTGTATATACGACCCCGACGTCGCCGGTCACGGAGGTGTAGGCGATATCAAGTCCGTCGGTAAGCCCCGTAAGGCCGAGCTGCTCGATCTGCGCCGGCGTGAAGCGCGGGTCGAGTGCAAACTCCGCTGTCGGTTCCGAGATAGTGCTGAACCTGTCAAAGCGAACGCCGCCAATCAAGCGCAGGCGGCTGTTCATCCGGTACTCGTCCTGCGCAAAGAACGCGATGTTTGAGAGGGTCGCATCCGGGACGCTCCGAGAATTTCGGAATGTCCGGTTGGTCGACGTCGCGCGGGCGGCCTGAATAACCAGGCGCCGGTCTGAATTCTCGTCGCGAAACCAGCTCGCGCCCGCGATCAGGGAATGGCGGCCAAAAATCCAGTCGCTCTGCACATCGACCCCTGTCGTTTTCGTGTCGGTCACCGTTTCGCTGAACTGGTATAGTCCCGGAAAGAACGGGGGCACCGGCGGAACCGTCAGGATATTCGTGAAGTTGCGGTACTGCGTCTGGTAGAAAGCCTTCACCGATCCCCTTTGCAGATTCTCGGTCAACGCCGCGACGTCGTAACGCACGTTGAACTTATCCCGATTGTTGAACGGAAAGAAGGCGTTGAAGACACCCGTCAGTCCGTCGATCCCGGTATTCGCACCCGCGAGCCCCGCAGAGCCGATATTCCCCGCGCGGCGGCGCTCGTAATTGAATTTCAGAGTGTTGGTGTCGTTAAGGAAAAAGCGCAGCGTCGCCTGGCTATTGCTGCCGTGCGATTGCGAGTTCAGAACTTCACCGGCATCGGTGATGATCAGGTCCTCGCCGCGAAGCGCCTGAAGATCGACGTCGCCGGTATCACCCGCGAAGTAATTATCGAAGCGCTCGAGCGACTGCGAGACTCGAAAGGCAAAGAACTTTCCCGCCCCGTTCACGGCCAGGTTTGCCCGGCGTCCATTCTCATTTGACGAATAGAACGTATCGAACGCGCCACCCAGCCGAAATCCGCTTTCCCGCCTGGGCGGGGTGTCGCGCGTGATGATA
>CAMLKY010000516.1 GCA_946480545.1 uncultured Acidobacteriota bacterium | reverse complement strand
CACGAAGAGTTTCCTCTCTGCAACCGTTGCACTAGCGTTGGATCGCAAGCTCATCCGCAGGTTACAAGACCCGGCCCGCGACTACTCGGCGCCGACGCTCGTTTATGACCGGGATCGGAAAGCCGACAACGCCGACGATTTCGGCAAGCCGCGACATCTTGACCTGTTCGCGTCAGAGCACAATCGCAAGATCACGTGGGAACACCTGCTCCGACAGACGAGCGATTGGGAGGGCACGCTGTGGGGCAAGCCCGATTGGGCGGACCGTCCGTCGCAGAATGCGGCCGAGTGGCGAACGCGCACGTGGCTGACTCGCAAACGCAACGAGCCCGGCTCTGTTTACGAATACAACGACGTCCGCGTGAATGTACTCGCGCTCGCTGCACTCAATGTGTGGCGACGACCTCTTCCGAGTGTGTTGAAGGAATACCTAATGGACGAGATCGGGGCATCGAATACCTGGCGATGGACGGGATATGAAAATTCGTGGATAGTCCTCGACGGATCGAAAGTTCAATCCGTCAGCGGGGGCGGTCACTGGGGCGGCGGCATGTTCATCTCCGCGCTCGACATGGCCCGTTTCGGCCTTCTTACGGCGCGGGATGGTAAATGGAATTCGAAACAGATCATCTCGTCCGAATTTATCCGGCAAGCCAGAACTCCCACATCGGTCGAGCCGACCTACGGTTTTATGAACTGGTTTCTGAACACCGATCGAAAGCGGTACCCTAGCGCCCCCGCATCTTCATTCGTCCACCTGGGCAACGGCACAAACATGATCTACGTAGATCCGGAGAACGATCTCGTCGTCGTCGCACGGTGGATCGAGAACGGAAAGGTCGATGAGTTTATCGGAAAGGTGATCGCGAGCGTGCGGCAGTGAGACGGTAGGCGCGAGCGAGCTACCGTCTACTGTCTGCTCTTATTTCCCGCCCTTGGCCGATGATGACTTCTGGAATGTTTTCTTTTCCTTGTCCATCTCTTCGCCGAGCATTTGAAGCGTGTACTCGTCGAACTGCTCTTCGATCATCAAGAACATTTTTCCTTCTTCCTCCTGGACGTGATGCGTGATGTCCTCCATCAAAACCTTTAGCTTTGGCTGGAACTTTTCACTGTCGTCCACCAGATTGGAAAGTTCGCGAAGGAACATCTTTGCCTGATGATGCTCTTCGATTCCCTCGAGCACGATCTTCTTCAGTTCTTCGTCGCCCTCGTCGCGCACCTTCGGATAGAAGATGGTCTCTTCGATGTGTGTGTGCACTTCGAGCTCGGCCTTGATCTGCTCGAATGTATCCCGATGATCTGCGTCTTCGTCGGCTTTGACCTGCTGAAACAGTTTGTCGACTTTCTTGTGATCTTCCTTAAGTAGTTCGATTGCGTTCATAGTTTCACCCCGTTTGAATTTGATACTCACGCGTGGAGATGGCAATGGACGTGCCGCATTTGGAAATCTCACACAGAGTCTGCTAAGTCCGCAAGGAACAACGGACTCTGCGGGCTCAGCGAGCTCTCCGTGAATTGATCTCCCCGGGGACGTATGGTTTCGGAGCGCTGAAAAGAAGTTAAGGAATAAGGACGATCTTGCCGAAGGCTTTGTCTTCGATGACCTGGTGATGGGCTCGGGCCGCCTCGGCGAGCGGGATCGATTCGCCGACGATCGGCTGAAGGTAGCCTTCGCTAAGCCCTTCGAATATTGCAGCGTGAATCTCATCGAGTTTTTCGGTAGGGGCATTGAAAAGCGACATACCGTAAATAGTCGCGTCCTTTGTCATCGCGAGACGCGGGTTGAAGTCGAGGCTGCCTCGGTTACCAACAACCGTGATACGCCCGAACATCGCGAGCGCGTCGAAATCGTTTTGCAGATTCACATTCGCGAGCATTTCGATTATGACGTCGACACCGCTTCCGCCCGCGATTTCGCGAACTTCAGCAATGTGATCAGCCTCTGAGTGATCCACGACATGATCGGCACCTTGCTCCGCGATCAGCTTCCGACCTTCTGGCGAGCTCGCCGAACCGATCACTTTCGCCCCAGCGTGCTTCGCCCACTGGATAGCGGCGACACCGACACCGCCCGAAGCTCCGTGAATGAAGACCGTTTCGCCCGAACGTGCCCCTGCCTTCTGAAACAGCGCTCGATAAGCCGTCGCGTACGGAGTCCAGACCCCTGCTCCCTGCTCGAAACTGACATTGTCCGGAAGTCTGCCAATGTGCGACTCCTCGCAGAGCACGTATTCCGCGTATGTGCCGGTAATCGCTCCGGCCGTATACACACGGTCCTCGGGTATGACCGTGGCGACACCCTCACCACACATCGCGACCACGCCGGCCCCGTCCTTACCCGGCGTATAAGGGAGCTTAGGCGCATGCGCATGGTTGCCGGATCGGAGATAGGTGTCGACGGGATTTACGCCCGCGGCCTCGATCTTTATCAGCACCTGCCCCGCCTTCGGTTGAGGAACATCGACCTCTTCGAGTCGCATGACCTCAGGCGGGCCGTATTCGTGGACGACTATTGATTTCATATCGAATGACGTTAGTTTAACGCAGAGACCGCGGAGGCCGCTGAGATTTTCTCTGCGAGCCCCGCGGCCTCTGCGTTAGACAACCACCACTATTCGACCGTCACCGACTTCGCCAGATTCCTCGGCTGGTCGACGTCGCAGCCGCGTCTGACCGCGATGTGGTAGGACAACAACTGTAGCGGCACGACCGACAATACCGGG
>CAMLKY010000515.1 GCA_946480545.1 uncultured Acidobacteriota bacterium | reverse complement strand
AGTACCCGTCAGGTCGAAAGGTGAAGAACGTTCTCAATAGCGACGGTGAGCTCGCGACGGTTCAGAGCAGGAAGAACCAGAACAACGCCTTCTGGAACTACGCGAACCGTTTCACCTACAACGCCGCCGGTGCGGTGACAAGCATGCAGCTTGGCAACGGTCGATGGGAATCTACCACGTTCAACTCACGTCTGCAGCCGACACAGATCGCGCTCGGAAGCGTCCAGAACGGAACTGACAAGCTAAAGCTCGATTATCAGTACGGAGATCTCGACTGGGACGGAAGTATCATTGCCAACTCAAACAACGGCAACCTTGCCAAGCAGACGATCACCGTTGCAGCCGTCGGGGCAACGGCTGGCTTCACCGCAGTTCAGAACTACGACTACGATTCGCTCAATCGCATTCAGATCGCGAGCGAGACACTGACCCCGACGAGCGGCACGTCGGAGACGTGGACGCAGCATTTCAAGTACGATCGATTCGGGAACCGCAACTTCGTAACGACCGGACCTTCGGCGACGACAACGCTCGGCCCCTGCCCGACCGAGGTGTGCAACCCCGCGATCAGCCCCGCCACGAACAAGATCACGTCGACCGGCTACTCGTTCGACGCCGCCGGCAACACGACCCGCGACGCCCAGGACAGAAGGTTCATCTACGACGCAGAGAACAAACAGGTGAAGGTGGAGTCACTAAGCCCCGGCACGAACACCGTCACAGGTACCATAGGCGAATATGTCTACGACGGCGACGGCAAGCGTGTAAAGAAACGAGCCTACGTGAACAACGTCGCGACTGAGGAGACGATCTTTGTCTACGACGCAGCCGGGAACCTGATCGGCGAATATTCGAACGAGGTCGCCTCGCAACAAGACGCCAAGATCGCATATCTGACTAATGACCACCTCGGCTCACCAAGGATCAACACAGACATCAACGGCAACGTCGAGGCTAGGCATGACTATCATCCGTTCGGAGAGGAGATCACCAGCTCAAAACGCGTTTCAAGTATCGGATATGCTGATGATGCGGTAAGGAAACAATTCGCCGGATACGAGAACGACGACGAATCCGGCTTGGACTTCGCTCGCTCGCGTATGTATGCCGGCGACCTCGGACGGTACACAACGGCCGATCGGACGAGTCGTAGAGCTCTGAAGATTCCACAATCATGGAACAGATACGCTTATTGTTTAAATCGGCCATTTGTCTACTCTGATGAGGAAGGAGAATGGCCCACGGTAATTCATGATTTGATATTGAGGCTTGCCTTGCCGAACCTGAGTGAAAGCCAGATGGATGCTGTCCAGGTCGGGAGTTTTAGTGTTGACGTTCCTTGGACCATATTCGGCACTTTTGCTAACGAACACGCTATGCGACAACCAGGCCAGTCCATTGCTGAAGCCCGAGCGGGAATGGATATGTTTATTAGAGCTAATAACGCTCAGGCGGCGTCGATACGCGGGACCGGAGAGTTCCCGAGTGCCGAGTCGCTCGGCTATTTCGGTCGGGCGTCTCATCCAATAATGGACAACATTAGTCCGGCTCACCGGCATTTTCAGGTTTATGATGACTCCGACCTTCTTGATTGTGCTTGGAATCCAGTCGCTTGCTATAGATTTTGGGAAGAAACAACACGTCACACAGAAGAGGAGGCGTACATATTTAGTAGCGATCTGCATTCTGCTGTCATCGCGGTCCGCGCGAATTATGCGAAAGTTTACGGCAATGATGCCCTAGAGAAAGCTACCGGATCCTTTCTTTCGAGTGCATTGTTTCGGTTCGCAGGTTTCGAGAAGATTGATGGGAGCCACCTTCCCAGCGAAATCTATATAGAGGATCTTGGGACGGTTACCGTAACTCCCGACGACCGTGGCACCTACGATGGGCCTCTCCACCCAGTCAAGGGTCCGAAGAAAAAACCGAAAGAGAAGAAATGAGAAAACACATTCGAAAGGTCATTTGGTGCAGTGCATTCCTCGTCTACGCTGGATCGGCAACCTTGGTCACCGTCGCCGGCGTTAAGCCGCTTATCTTTTTACTCGGCGTTCCGTGGAGCCTACTGCTCTCCATGTTCGCCCCCCTCATCGGTCATGTGTATGGCGTATCAGGTATGAGTATCGCTCTCTGGGTCGCTGAGGGCGTAAACGGGCTAATTCTCCTTACTGTGGCAGCACGGCAATGGACACGAAGTCCATCAGAGTTTAATTAAGAAGAAGTAAAAAATGGTACGGATGCACCGTCTACGTCCAAGCGCCTTGTGCAAAGATACTTATGACGCGAACGGGAATCTTCAGACGAAGACGGACGCGCGAGGCATTCTCACGACCTACGGGTACGACGCCCTGAATCGAGTAAAGACTCGCACGTACACAAACCAGCCGACCGGGTCCGAGACACCGGATGTAAGCTACTTCTTCGATCTGGTGACGAGCGCGAAAGGCAAGCTCATCAAGGTCACGAACGGAACAGGTGCAGATCGCTCGACAACCGAGTATGTCTCGTTCGACATCCTAGGTCGTGTGACGCGGAGTATTCAGGAAACAGATGGCGTGACCTACGGCGGAGGGAGCGATCCGAATTATTGGATGACTTACTCTTATAACCTCTCCGGTGCGTTGATCGAACAGCAGTACCCGAGCGGCCGGAAGGTGAAGAACATCCTCGACACAGACGGCGAACTGGCGACGGTTCAGAGCAAGAAGAACCCGAACAACGCCTACTG
>CAMLKY010000514.1 GCA_946480545.1 uncultured Acidobacteriota bacterium | reverse complement strand
TGCTCACCTCGGCCGATACTACAACTGTCCAAACGATCGTTGACGCTCTTGAACGAGGCAGACATGATCGAATTACGATTACGTCACAAGAGTTCACAGTCGGGCCGAGCGACGCCGGGGCTCCCGACTTCAACTTCGAGAAAATCGCGGAATCCGGATTCCAATACACAGAGAAACTAGGTTTCAACCACCGTCTTTACATCATCGGCGGCGGCCACTGCGCCCTCGCTCTGTCGGAGTTGATGAGCAAGCTCGATTTTCATATCTCCATTTTCGACGACCGCGCGGATTTGAACACGATCGCAAAGAACGAGCACGCCGACGACATAAAAATCATTGACAGCTACGAACGAATCGGCGACCATATTCCCTCTGGCCGAAGTGCCTATGTGGTTGTCATGACGCTCGGTTACAAAACCGATGAGCAAGTCATTCGCAGCCTTATCGACAAGGAATTCAAGTATTTCGGCGTGCTCGGGAGTAAGGCGAAAATGTCCGCGATGTTCAAGTCCCTTCGAAGTGACGGATTCCCGGACGAATTCCTTAGCCTGATCCGAACGCCCATTGGCCTCCCTATAAACAGTCGTACCCCAGCCGAGATCGCGGTAAGCATTGCCGCCGAGATAATCGCGGTGAAGAACGGCTGAGAATAAGAACCCTTTAAGACGGTCACGATCTCGCTGAAATGAATGCGGCTCGCTGCACCGTCTGAACAATCTTATGGCGAGACAATTGGTTCTTTCGTTGGATGGACGCGAGTTTCCGGTGTCGCTGATCAAGATCGATCGTGAGAAGCTTTACGGGTCGGTTGAGATCGAGGCATTCGATGAGAAAGGCCGCGAGGCCCAACTCCGGGTTCTCGCAGCCGATGGCAAGACCCTGATCGACAAAGGCGGCACCGCGCTCACGACCGTAAACGAGAAAGGCACGTCGGTCGACCGAAGCACGCTCGTCGCGGTTGATGAGGACGGAGATACAATTGAGCCCGTGCCTTCCTCCTTCAACGCTCCAAACGTTCTCGACCGCGCTACGACCGACGACTATTTGGCCCAGATGGTGAAGTCGGTCTATCTGCTTCAGCCACCTGAAGAGGGTGGAGATATCGAGTATCTTCTCGACCACCTGGACGGCGAGCAAATATTCACGTTCCCTTTTAGCTGGCGAGGCGGACTCGACTACGACAAAGCATTTATCATTGGCGCCGACAGCGAAGCATTTATGGTCGTCGGCAAACAAGCCGAGTTTAAATTTCTCCGCCTGAACCAGGCAGCAAACCTGCTCGATTCAACGGAAGAGGAAGAGATCTCAGCGGACGATCTCGATTTCGATTTGATCTGACACTTTCACCGCCGAGACGCCGAGGCGGAGAGAAGAATACTGATTGATCTTCTCCGCGTCTCCGCGTCTCGGCGGTAAGTAAACCCGTTATGCCAATCAATATCAGCAATCCGAAAGGAAGAGATGCGGTCGTTGCGTTCGAAGGACTGATGCCGAAGCGCGAGGTTCGTTATGTCGACGAGAAAGGCAAACCGGTCGCGACGCGAAAGCTCCTGAAGACCGATGTAACGCACGATCTGCCCGAGCTTCTCAAGAAGCGGAAAAAGATCGAGAAGATCGCCGATGCGCTGATCAAGGAAGATCCCGAGATCGATATCGAACAATTCGGCATGTTCCTCACCGACACTTCGCGCGTGTACGTGACCAAAGCCGGCATCGTCCATCTCGTAGAAGAGTTTGAGATTATCAAGAACCCCGACGGCACCCAGCGTGAGCGGCGGCCGCGAATTAAGGCACCTCAGAATATCAATAGCGAGTATCCGATCCGGTGGACGGGTAAGTTCATCAAGAAAGAAGAAGCTATCAGCAAGTTCGTCTTTACAAACAAGAAACAGCTCGTTCACGTCAACGGGCTGACGTTCGACTTTCTTTTCGAGATGGCGAAAGAGCTGGACAAGAAGAAGTCGCTCCTGCTTATCCGCGGCGGCGAAAAAGGCAGTGAGCCGATCGTCCTGAACCGAGGCGGCAAGGCCTATAACGCATTTCTCGAAGGCCGCGTTCAGAAAGACGCCTACTGTCTAATAATGCACTTATCAAACATGGAGCTTAAGAAGCCAAAGATTCTCGATGCCGCTCAATCTTGATTTCGATAAGAAGAAGTTCACGTGTAAGTTCGACTACTGCATCGGCAAGGCCGCCGACCTCGCAGATCCATCGCTTCACACAAAATCACAGGATTACAAACGTCGCGTAAGCGGTTCGACGCGTGCAGTCTCGGGTGAGGATGCGTTCAAGATCCCGAAAGCACGTGGCTACTTCGTCTCGAAGAAGTACGATGGCGAATTCGCGCTTCTTTTCTTTGACGGCAAGTCGCTGATCTCGGTCAACCCCGGCTCCACCGTCCGCGAGGGACTTCCGTGCCTGAAAGAAGCCGAGACCCTTCTCAAGAAAGCGAAGGTGAAGAGCTGTATATTCGCGGGCGAATACTACATCCGGGAAGGGGCGACGAAGGGCCACCCCGTTCAGCAGGTCGTCGGGATTCTTAGAAAGCCCGAATCGAAGAAGCAGCTTGAGAAGATCGGGCTCGCGACGTTCGATGTTATCCAGGTGAACGAGGAACCGGTCACCGCCGTCGCCAAAGTCTTTGATCACCTGCAGAAGTGGTTTGGGAAAGGAAAGACCGTGCATCCTGTCGAGCATCGCAAGGTGGATAGCAACGACAAGATACTTGAAGCGT
>CAMLKY010000513.1 GCA_946480545.1 uncultured Acidobacteriota bacterium | reverse complement strand
AATGCTGTATTTTCCCCGACCGATCTGAGTTTTCACATTCAGGTATTTCTCGCCTCCGAGTGTCTGGACAGCCTTTTGGATGACCGCTTCGGCCTGCGCTTTCTTGTCCGGGGCGGCGGTCGAAGGGGCAAGCGAATTCTGGGCAATACCGGTGATCGCAAACACGGACACGGCGGCAATGATGTTAAAAAACTTCGATTTCATAAGGAAAAATGGCTTTGGCGATATTATCACCGAAGCCTTTGATGCAGGAAACTTGGTGGTAGGTTCGTTCCCTGCAGCGCGACTGGAGCGCAGGCATCCTGCCTGCATGAGTGCGAAGCACGAAAAAGCGATCACTTTATGGAATCATGAGCGCTTTACGCCGCGGAAGCCACGACGTTGCAGGCAGGATGTCTGCGCTCCAGTAACGGGCTTCTCGGCCCTCACTAGCAGGACGGCTGCGTTCCAGTCGCGTCCGCCGTAGAGGCTACGGTATTTGTTATACTCGTGGCTATGCAGCGAGACGATACCGACGTTGTCGTAAAACTAAAGACAGAGTCGCGCGGCGTGATCAATCCGGCACTGGTTCGGTGGATCGCATTTGTGGTGATCACGTTGTCACTAGTCGCTTGCACGGTCCTCTGCATCCTGGCGATCTGGAAGTTCACCGAATCCGACGCGGTCTGGCGTGCGATCGCCACCTTCATAGTAGTCAGCATCGCGACGGCGATCTTCACGTTTGTGAATGAGAAGCTGGGGTGAGATGGCGACGGTACGAATAGACGGTAACCTAATTACAGACTGGCAATCATTTCACGAGGTTAGCCGCCGAGGGTTCGGCTTTCCCGACTTTACGGGGAGAACTGGACCCATGGATCGACTGTTACTGACTTCAAATTGAACCGGCTAATCTTCTCGACTATTAATGGGTCAGGATCTTCTTTGCGGGCTTAGCGGGCTTTGCATGAAACTGATTTCTCACGCAGAGCTCGCCAAGCCCGCAAAGGCGAATCCGTACTAAACGGAACGGCTCAAATCTCGCGTTTCTGCCTTTCGTACCTGTTTGCTAAAATAACCGTTTCGGCTGATAGCAATATTCTTCACCGTAATGGGCATTAACCAGATAACAGTTCGGGGAGCACGGCAGCACAACCTCAAGAACATCAACGTCGAGATTCCGCGGAACAAGTTCACGGTCATCACTGGGCTGTCCGGTTCCGGGAAGTCTTCACTTGCCTTCGACACGATCTACGCCGAAGGGCAGCGGCGTTATGTGGAATCGCTTTCTGCCTACGCTCGCCAGTTTCTCGACCAGCTCGAAAAGCCTGATGTCGATTCGATCGAGGGACTGAGCCCGGCAATCTCGATCGAACAGAAGACCGTGTCGCGGAGCCCGCGCTCGACGGTCGGAACCGTTACTGAGATCTACGACTATCTTCGACTGCTCTTCTCCTCCATCGGCCAGCCGCACTGCCATCAATGCGGCGATCCGATCACGAGGCAATCTGTCGACCAGATCGTCGCGGGCATCCTCGGACTGCCGGAAGGCGAACGGGTCATGATCCTTGCTCCGATCGTCCGGGGCCGAAAGGGTGAGTTCAAGAAAGAGCTCGAGAAATTGCACAAAGACGGTTTCATTCGCGCGCGGATCGACGGCGAGATGCGACAGCTCGATGAGGATATCGAGCTCGACAAGCGCCGCAATCATACGATCGAGGTTGTCGTTGATCGTCTCCTCATGAAGGAAGGCGTCAAAGAACGCCTGACCGAATCGGTGAAGACCGCACTGCGGCTTACTGGTGGTGCGGTGCTGATCTCGATCGTCGACGGCGAAGAAAAGCTCTACAGCGAGCGGATGGCGTGTATCAACTGCGGCATCAATATCGCATCGCTTGAGCCGCGATCTTTTTCGTTCAACTCGGCCTATGGTGCATGCAAACGATGTCAGGGGCTCGGGACGGTGATGGAGATCGATGCGAACAAGATCGTTCCGGACCAAAGCCAGAAGGCGGGAAAAATATCGTTTCTCGGAGGCGTCGACAAAGCCAGCGGGAATTATCTCCAGTCCGCATTGAACGCGATCATCGAGAAATTCACGGACGGCGATCCGCTCGGCCAGCCGGGGGATAGCGGCATGGAGCCGCAGGGACGCGGGAACGCGGTGAAGAGGAAGTTGAAGGCGTTACTGACTGGCAGCAGCAAAGATCAAAAGCGAAAGGCCGAGGATCTGCTCAAGACGAAGTTCTCTGACCTGCCCGCCGAGCTACGCAACATTTTTTTTCACGGGACGAAACGCCGACTGACTTTTCGGCAGGGAACTTACAAGTACGAGAGCGACTGGAAAGGCGCGCTTCGCGTAATGCGCGACCGCATGGAGAATCCGCCATCTGAGAAGACCCGGATTGCACTTGATGAACTGGTCGCTCCGGTGCCGTGCCCGGCATGTAAGGGCGCCCGCCTCCAACCCGAAAGCATGGCCGTAAAGGTCAACGGACTAGGGATTGCCGACTACTGCAATCTTCCGATCGACGAATCTGTGAAGAAGATCAGCGAGATCGCTCTCAATGCACGTGAAGAGAAGATCGCCGGACTGATATTGAAGGAGATTCGCGACCGGTTGCGGTTTCTCTCAGCCGTGGGCCTCGGGTATCTTACGCTGGATCGTGCATCAGCGACCCTGTCGGGTGGTGAAGGGCAGCGAATCAGGCTCGCCACGCAGATCGGTTCGCAGCTTCGCGGCGTCCTCTACGTAC
>CAMLKY010000512.1 GCA_946480545.1 uncultured Acidobacteriota bacterium | reverse complement strand
CCGCGTGGGCGAAGCGATCGCACGGATGTACAAAGCTCGCGACCTCGATCCTATCTCGCCTCACATCGCTCAGAACGTCGGCTGGATGCTCCATTATGCCGGGCAGCATCAGGAAGAAGTTCAGCAGTATGAGCGAGCGTTGGAGTTAGATCCTGATTTCCTCTTTGCCCGCCGCCGAATGGCCGGAGCATTTCGACACCTTGGACAGATCGATCGTGCCATTGCCGAGCACGAAAAGGTGATCGCCGCCGCCGGACGAAAGCCAATGTCGCTTCTGCCGCTCGCCAACACATACGCCAAGGGCGGTCGTATAGCGGAGGCACGGAAATTGATCGATGAGTCAATTCGATCGAAAACCACCGAGACCGTAAGCTCCTACGCTCTCGCGATAGCGTACGGTGCACTCGGGGATGATCGTTCGGCGTTCGAGTGGCTTAACAAGGCGTATGACGAAAAGTCCTACGCACTCGTGTTCCTCAAGGTAACAAGAGATTTCGATGACGACATTCGACGCGACCGCCGCTTCACGGACCTGCTCCAACGGCTTGATCTTGCGCCGTAGCTTTGCGCCCAGCCTTGCATTTGACCCTCAAAATATCGCGTGCTAATCTCTTATGTTTTGAGATTGGCCTGATTTTTAGCGGGTTTTAGACAAGGGATATTACTTTAAGAAATTATGTTCTTGCTGGTTTTTGCGGAATCGATCCAGCTCTTTCCGGACGGCACGCTTTTTATCCACATAGCTCTCATCCTCTTGATGATTTGGGTGCTGAACCGCACGTTCTTTCGACCCATCAACCGAGTCATCGAAGCGCGCGACAAGCAGCGCGGCAGCCATGGCAGCGAGGCCGAAGCTATCCTCGCGGATGTGGCCTCGAAACAGGATAAGTACAACCAGGAGTTGCTGGCGGCTCGGAGCCAGGGTTACGAGCTGATCGAAAAGGAGAGAACCTCGGCGGTCGAGGCGCGTCAGGCGCGGATCGTTGCAGCTAAGAACGAGACGGCTGAAGCGGTGATGTCCGGTCGACAGCAAGTGGAGCAGCAGGCCGCCGAAGCGCGTGCGATCATCGCGTCCGAGGCCGATGCGATGGCAGACAAGATCAGCAGCAATATCCTGAGGGCATAGCCCGCCGCTTGAGGCAGCAGCAACTTATGTTGGCTTTCTTTTACAGCATTATTGTTATTCTCGCGGCGTCCGGCGAACACGGAGCATCCGGCGGCGGCGGGTTTACCGAGTTTTACGACAAGTACCTCAACTACCCGGGCTTTGAGGCCTGGAAGTTCATTAACCTTGCGATCTTTGTCGGGTTGATGATTTACCTCGTCAAGAAACCGCTCAGCGATGCCTTCAAAGCAAAGCGAGACGCCATTCGCGCGGAATTGATAAAAGCGGAACAGGAAAAACAGGCTGCCCTTGCGCAGCTTACCTCGACAGAAGCGAAGCTCGCCGCCCTTGAATCCGAAAAAGCAACGATACTTCAAAAGGCGCGTGAGGAGGCCGAGGCCGAAAAGGCCCACATCCTGAAGCAGACCGAGCTCGAAATTGCGAAGATGCGGGAGCAGGCAGAAAGCGAGATAAACCGTCTGGCACAGCAGACGCGATCTGAGCTTCGACGCTTTTCGGCAGAGGAAAGCGTAAGGCTTGCTGAGGAGAAGCTTCGTTCGAAGATCGATGCCGAGAATGACGCCCGACTTGTAAAGGCCAGTATTCAGGAGATCGGAGGTTTGAACTAGCATGAGTGTTGAAACGATCTCACGCCGCTACGCGACCGCCCTCGCCGATGTGGTCATGAAATCGGGCGAGACCGAAATGGTCAAGTCCGAGTTAAAGGCCTGGGAGCAATTGATCGCTGCGAATGCGGATCTGCAAACTGCGTTCGGGAATCCCTCGATCCCGCATGCCAGCAAGGAGAAAGTACTGGAAGGGCTTCTCGCCAAAACCAGACCGTCGAGGACGACGGCGAATTTCCTGCGGGTGCTTCTTCGCAACAGCCGTCTGACCGAGCTACGTGAGATAAACACCAGATTCGAATCCGTTCTCGAGGAGCGAAGCGGTTCGTTGTCGGCTGATGTCACGTCGGCGCGCGAGTTGAGCGAGGCTCAGAGGGCCGACTTGCGGTCGAATATCGAAAAGCTGACGGGTAGGCAGGTAAAGCTGAACTTCACCGTCGAACCGGACCTCATCGGTGGCGTCGTTACGCGCATCGGGTCGACGGTGTACGACGGGTCCGTCAAAACGCAGCTGGAGAATCTTAAGGAAGAAATGATTGGAAGTTAGTTCGTAGTTCGTGGTTCGTTGTTCGTGACCCCATGTCGCGACTTCCAACGAACAACGAACAACGTACAACGAACAAATTTATGGAAGCAATTAAGGCTAACGAAATTAATGAAATCATTCGTGCTCAGATCGAGAACTTCGATTCGAGCATGACGGTCGACGAGGTCGGAACCGTGATCAAGGTCGGTGACGGTATTGCCGAGATCCACGGGCTTGAGAAAGTCATGGCCGGTGAGCTGCTCGAATTCCCGCATGCGGTCCGCGGCCTCGCCCTGAACCTTGAAGAAGACAAGGTCGGCTGCGTGCTCTTCGGCGATTTCCAGAAGATCAAAGAAGGCGACGAAGTAAAGCGGACCCGCCGGATCATGAGCGTGCCGGTGGGTGACGCGATGATCGGTCGCGTCGTCGATGCGCTCGGTAACCCGATCGACGGGAAAGGCGAGATCATCACCGACACG
>CAMLKY010000511.1 GCA_946480545.1 uncultured Acidobacteriota bacterium | reverse complement strand
ACATCAGACACGGGTATCTGTTGCCGGAGCAGTTCCTCGACCGACGTCGCACAATCGGAAAGCTCGGCCGGCACGCTTGATCGACGCAGGTTGATACCAATACCAACGACTACTGCGAGACCTTGATCCGTGTCGGTGGTCTCGGAAAGGATCCCGGAGATCTTCTTGCCGTCAGCCATTACATCGTTGACCCACTTGATGTCGGGTCTTATCCCAAAATCCGCGAGCGTGTCGTGTACCGCGATACCTGCCATCAAAGTCAAAAGCGGCAGAAAACCAATCTCGATAAGCGGCCGGAGAATGATGGAGAAATAGAGGCCTGCACCGGGTTCAGAGATCCACTTCCGACCGTGCCGGCCGCGGCCGGCGGTCTGCTCGCGAGCGACGATACAGAGACCCTCATGCACACCGAGTTTAGCTTGCTTGAGTGCTTCGGTGTTTGTGGAGTCGAGCGAATCGAAAGTGAGGACCGTGATGTTCATCGTTTGGAGTGCGAGCCTCCGGCGGCAACAAGAAATTGCCGGGGTTTACGACAACGAGGGCGGAGGACAAGCCACAGGTTCCACTATAACCTCGGGCGCCAGAGGCTGTCGGTGTAAAAGTTCTCTTTGTCGAAAAACTCACGCTCGATCTCGAAGCCGCTCTCCGCAGCAAGCTCCTCGATCATCGAACGCGTGTACTTCTGCGAGATCTCCATGAATATCGCTTCCCACTGTTCGAACTCGAATGAGCGGTTTAGCGCTTTGATATGTACGGTCTGCTTCTCGCGGCTGATGAGGAAGCTGCGTGCGGCGCATTCGGCTGGGCGATATTGTGCATAGTGAGAGAATTTCGACAGATCGAAATCGCCGCCTAGCTCGCGGTTGATCCGTCTCAGCAAGTTCAGATTGAAGGCGGCGGTCACACCGCCCGGATCGTCATATGCGCTCGCAATCACCCGCGGATCTTTCTGCATATCGAAACCGATGAACAGGCGGTCGTTAGGACCGAGCACCCGATGAAGCCGGCGGAAAAAATCTACTGCCTGGTCCCGCAGGAAGTTTCCGATGTTCGATCCCAGGAACATAACGATCTTGCGCCGTCCGTTTCCGTCCTGGATGCCCTCAAGGACCTTGAAGTAATCGCCGGTATGCGGCTCGATCTGAAGCTCTGGGAATTTTGCATGAAACCTTGCCGATAACGCGTCGTTTGCTTCGCGGGATATATCGATGGGCAAGTAAGTGAACTCGATCTGTTGTTTCAGGAAATATTCGATCAGCACCGCGGTCTTCGTTCCATCGCCGGCTCCGAGCTCGATGAGGTCGATCGGTTGAGGATTCGCCATGCTGCCGACGAACGCCTCGAGTATCGCGGGCGTCTGGGTCTGAAAGATCCCAAGCTCGGCGCGGGTCAGGTAATACTCCGGGAGCGTCATGATCTCCTGGAACAATCGCGAACCCTCGTCATCGTAGAAATACTTCGAGGACAACTGTTTAGGAGTCGAGGACAATCCGCGAAGAACATCCTCGGCGAACTGTGTCAATTCGGGTGTTGGACACGATTGCATAGCAGCTATTCTTCTCTAACCGACGAGACGACGTGAGCCGCCTGGTCGCCTACTTTTCGCGCAGCTCACTACCCGCGAGCCAAGCGTATTCCGGTGAACTGCCATCTCAAATGCGGATGGAAAAAATTCCGGTACGTGTTTCGGCTATGCCCCGGCGGGGTCGCTACCGAGGCGCCGCGCAGTACCATTTGGTTGATCATGAACTTACCGTTGTATTCGCCTACTGCCCCGGCCGGTTTCTTAAAACCCGGATACGGCAGGTACGCCGAGTTTGTCCATTCCCACCGCAGTCCCCAATCGAACCTGTCAGACGCAGCTTCCCATTCGAATTCGGTCGGCAGCCGCATCCCCTTCCATTCCGCGAAAGCCGAAGCCTCGTAATACGAGACGTGACATACCGGAGCGTCCATTATGAGCGGCTTCGATCCGGCAAGCGTGTAGTTGAACCAGTCACCGTTTTGCTTGTGCCAGTAAAGTGGAGTTTCGATGCGATCTTGATTTACCCAGTCCCAGCCCTCCGCGTGCCAGAGCCGGAAATCGCGATAGCCGCCGTCGTCGATAAACTCAAGATACTCGCGATTCGTCACAAGCCGATCGCTTATCTCAAACGCACCTATCAACGCCGGGTGTCGCGCTAACTCGTTGTCGAAGCAGAAGCCGTCGCCTTGATAGCCGATCTCATAGACGCCGGCGTCGATCTTCAGGAATTGACCGCTCGTGGATTCAAGATTCTCAACGGGTGAGAAGTCGGATCGATAGACGGGAAATAACGGATTGAGGCTGAACGTGTACTTTAGATCGGTTAGAAAAAGTTCCTGATGCTGCTGCTCGTGGTTGAGCCCGAGCGAGACAAGCTCGGCGAGCGCAGGCGTCGGCGGCTCTGACAACAGGGCGAGCATTTTTTCATCGACGTGTTTGCGGTACTCGAAGACGCGCTTAACGGTCGGACGCGACAGATCGCCGCGATGATCGCGGGCCGTCCGCTCGCCGACCGAGTTGTAATAGCTGTTGAAGAGAAATCCGAAGCCCGGATCAAAGGCCTCATATCCCGGCACATATTTCTTCAGCACCATCTCCTCAAAGAACCAGGTCGTATGCGCGATGTTCCACTTCGGCGGCGAGACATCGACGATCGGCTGCGGGATGTAATCTTCGATCTCGAGTGGCTCACAGAGCTTTTCGGTATAGCTT
>CAMLKY010000510.1 GCA_946480545.1 uncultured Acidobacteriota bacterium | reverse complement strand
GAAAGCGAGTAAACGCCAAAGAAATGCAGCGAAAGACCGACCAGAACGGTGACGACAAACCAAAATAGGGATTGAAGCAGCTCAAGCCCAAACTGCGCGATATTGTTAAAGATGAGGCACGCCACGGCATATGGCGCGAACTTCATGATGATGTCTATGATCTTCGATGTGATCGCGAAGACCGAGTCCATCAGGGTTACGAACGGAGCCGACACAGGTGCGGGCATCAAGGTGATCGCAATTCCTACGATCAGCGCAAAGAACATGATGTGAAGCATGTTCGGGCTCGTACCCGAGATCGAGTTGAAAACATTGCTCGGAACGATCGTCTTTACGGCCTGCATCAACGGCGAATCGGACTTGGCCGATTCGGCCGCCTGCTTCTGCGCCGCTGTCGCCGTTGTTGCACCGCCGCTGAATTTCTCCTTCAACTGCGCCGCCACATCGGGACTTATCCGCTCGCCGGGGCGGATCGTGTTCGCGAGCCCCAACCCGATAACGACCGAGATCGCTGAGATCACGAGGCAGTATGCGAATGATTTGAGTCCGATCCGGCCAAGCTTCCGGATGTCTCCAATGCCGGCGACCCCGACGACGAGCGATGCGAAGACGAGCGGTACCACGATCATTAGCAGCAGGTTTAAGAAAACGGTTCCTACCGGCTGCGTGATGTTCGAAACGAGCCACACGACATTCGGGTGCGACCCGCCGAGCGTCCAATTGATCGCAAGTCCGCCGACAACGCCGACGAGCAATCCGAGAAGGATCTTCGTGTGGAGCGCTATGCCTTTAGGTTTGTCTGCGGTCTTGTCATCGAGGTCGGTTTCAAGCTCGCGCTCGTAGTCATCCGGCGGAAGTTGATCTTTGTCGTTTTCGCTCATCGCCTAAGGTTCGTCCTCTCGTTGTAATGAAATGAAATAGTTTGTGCTGATGGACCGCAAAGTCGTGGAAACTCTCGGAAATACGTCCGTCGTCAGCGTGGTTTGTGAGAGTTTAGCAAATAACCCCTAATTTGGGTATCATTCACAAAAACCACGGAGGTGCGGATATGCGAACGAGTGCGTCGAGGATTCTGGTTATAGCTTTCGCGATCTGTTTTGCCGGCGCGGGAGTCCAGGCCCAGCAGCGCTTTATCCTGCGCGCCACCGGACCTCAGGCGTCGAGCACGTCGCCCAGGCACATCGTCGCGACGCTCATGGTCATGCCTCCGGCCCAGCCCGGGATGGCCGCGAACCTTGTTTTCCAAGGCCGTGGAGGCACTCCGTTTCCGGAGGGATCAACCGCCTTTATTTTCGGCGGGCAAACGACACAGATCGCTTTTGCGCCGGACGCGCCCTGGTTCATCTCGTTCGACGTAAATGCGGCGGGGCTCGCACTCGTTCGGCAAAATGGGTGGGGAGTTCAGGTCAATTCACCCGAGTTTCCTTTCGGCGACGTGCGTGGGTTCTTTCATATCGTGAACGGAGCGTACAACGATCATGACGGTGACGGGCGCACGGACCTCCAGGTTTATAGGACATCGAACAACACGTTCTATGCCATGCACAGCTCAAATCGCGCGTTGGTCGAGCAGCAGTTGGGTCAGCCGGGTGATTCGGTTTCGCTTACGATCGATTGGGATGCCGATGCAATCTCAGATTTCTCCACGGCCGATTACGATGAGCGGATAATCTGGCGCATCCTGCCGTCGCGAACCAACATCCTGCAGGAACAGTGGTGGGGAGCGTCGACACACGGGGATATCTTCGCTGCCGGCGATTATGATGGCGATGGCCGCGTCGATCATGCAGTGTTCCGTGCGGGCGTATGGCACATTCTGCTCGCCGCATCTTCGACGTACCGGCAGGAATATTGGGGCACCGCGGGTGATTTTCCGGTGCTTGCCGATTTCGATCGCGACAACCGCACCGACATCAGCGTCGCCCGCAGCGAAAACGGCCAACGAGTGTG
Organism: uncultured Acidobacteriota bacterium; assembly: GCA_946480545.1. The sequence continues at coordinate 788 of CAMLKY010000510.1, read as the reverse complement.
GTACACCCGGCTGAGCACGAATAACACCTGGCGAGTGACTCCATGGGGACTTTCGTCGGATGGAGTTTTTACGGGACGTGCGGATTTTGACGGGGATGCGATACCCGACCTCACCGTTATTAGGAACCAGGGTGGCCAGCGTGTTTTCTATATTTTGCGAAGCTCGAATTCACAGATGCAGGTAATACCGTGGGGCCTCTCGAGCGATGTCGTAAAGCTTGGAGATTACGACGGCGACGGCCGCACCGACCCCGCCGTAACCCGCGCCGAAAGCGGCCAGCGCGTATTCTATATTCTCCAAAGTTCGACCAACTCCCTCCGTGCTGAAGCATTCGGACTGGCGGGGGATTTCTAAGTTAGGTGCGAAGCAATGTCGCCCGTGGGTAGGTCGATGAAGGTAATTCGCGTTTCATCACCCCGGAGGAGCGAGATGTTTGTGGAACGGTCACGCAACGCAATCTCACCGCTCCGGAGGAGCGAGATGTTTGTAGATTCGGAGGATCCTGAGCCTCGCGCTCCGGAGGAGCGCCATTAAAATTTGGGCAGGTTGTAATTTCGCTCCTCCGGAGCGAGATAGGATAGCGGAGCGGTTGCTATAAACATATCGCTCCTCCGGAGCGAAGACGTGTCCGAGGCCCGGTAGCTATATCGCTCCTCCGGAGCGAGACTGGACATGGATCCAATAGCTACAAACATTTCGCTCCTCCGGAGCGAAGACATAAACACGGACTCAAGACTCCCTAGACTCCCTAGACTCGACAAAGATGTTCCAATCCATTCACTTCGAA
>CAMLKY010000509.1 GCA_946480545.1 uncultured Acidobacteriota bacterium | reverse complement strand
GAATTTCACTTCTCCGGTCTCAACGCGGGCAAGTACCGGATCTTTGGAATGGAGACGGCACGGACCCGCGGGGCGGCCGCAGTACATCAGGTCGCGGAAGCAACCGTTTCAGCCGGCGAGGTAACCACGGTTACCGGGCGCCTCAATAACGGTACGAGGGACTTTCAGCTCGACTACCTTGGGTTGAATGGCCAGCTCTCTGAGATGGCTGTGCCCGTAGCCGCAGGTCGAACTTACGTCATTTATCTGGGCGGGCAGAACCTTGATCCGAAGCGACTTTCGGTCGCGTTTTCCTCGCCGAACATAACTGCGGTACCCGGGACACTCCGCTCGCATGAGTACGGTCCGGACATCAGTGTCTTAAGCGTGGAAGTCCGCGTAGCAAGCAGTACGCCTAGAGGCGAATACACGGTATTCGTGGAATCTGACCGCGGCGACCGCCGTGCGATTCTGGGCGGGCTCACGGTCGACACCTTCACAAATCCCTGGGCCGGAATCACAATCTTCGAACAGTAGTCCTCAAAAAGCCTTAACGTTGCATTTTCGTACACAGTATGCATAATCGGAATTGTTCACCTCCCCGGTGAACATCCGGTCACGAGGGGTGAGGACTTGTGACCAAATGGGCGGCGGTGTGGGAGACGCCGCCCTTAATTTTTTGGCCAGAAGATCGATGCTCACAAGATCTTCGAACCCATCCTGACTGCCCGATCGCCTCGTCAAATCCCGACTGGATCCGCGCCGGCGCGCGAAGTTCCCGAGCTCAGGTTGTCAGTCCGCAGACTTCGTTTGGCTTCCGCAGGACCGGACTACTTGACCTAAATCGCAATCAGCGTAGAATTTACTCTTGTTTCTTTAAGTACGGATACGTGCAGGTAACGGAACAAGAGTAAGCAATGATGATAGGTAACCGCAGGCATTTCGTCGGGCGGTCTTTTTGCTTTTAAAGCCTATGAAGTCTCGCAAGCGAGGGTGGTTTCGACGGTGGCTCTTTAAGGATGTCACGGAGATCGAAGGACCTCATGAGCCTGAGGGCCGCCACCATGAGCATCCATGGTGGAAGGTAATGTGTCTCACGGGAGTCGACTATTTCTCCACGCTCGGCTACCAGCCCGGTATAGCGTTGCTCGCCGCCGGTGCGCTATCGCCATTTGCAACGCTCGTTCTGGTATTGCTCACGCTGTTCGGTGCGTTGCCGATGTATCGCCGCGTCGCCGAAGAAAGCCCGCACGGTGATGGGTCGATCTCGATGCTCGAGAAGCTGCTTTCCCGGTGGAAGGGAAAGATGTTCGTGCTGATGCTGCTAGGGTTCGTCGCAACAAGTTTCATCATCACGATCACGCTTTCCGCCGCTGATGCTACTGCCCACATCATCGAGAATCCATTCGTTGAGCACAACCTCGAATTCCTCAACCACCGGATAATCGTCACATCGATATTGATCGGCATGCTCGGCGCCGTCTTCCTGAAAGGCTTCAACGAGGCGATCGGGATCGCAGTCGCGATAGTGGCTGCGTACCTTGTCCTGAATCTCGTAACACTCTCGTATGCGTTTTATGAGATCGCGACGCATCCCGAGGTCTTTAGCAACTGGCAGCAGAACGTCTGGACGCACCCTAGTGTCGGCGGAAGTATTACGTGGTTGATCATTGCTTCGATGATCTTCTTTCCAAAACTCGCACTCGGGCTTTCGGGATTCGAAACCGGCGTCGTTGTAATGCCGCTCGTAAAGAGCGATGTCGACGCGCCGAAGGAGCGGATCCGCTCGCTACATCTTACAAGCGTCGATGAACGCGAATTGCCGCCCGATGCGCAGGCACACTTGCAAGGACGAATTCGAAACGGCAAGAAGCTGCTTGCAGGTGCGGCGATAATAATGAGCTTCTATCTGATGGCGAGCTCGATCGCCACGTCGATGCTTATTCCTTACGACAAGATCCAGGAAGGCGGCGAAGCGAACGGCCGTGCGATATCGTATCTCGCGCACGAGATGATCGGGGCCGGCTTCGGCACGGTCTATGACATCTCGACTATTTTGATCCTTTGGTTTGCGGGAGCGTCGGCTATGGCAGGCCTCCTCAACATCGTTCCCAGATACCTTCCGAGATATGGAATGGCTCCTGACTGGGCGAAGGCGACGCGACCTTTGGTCTTGATCTTTACCGGAATGTGCTTTGTCGTAACGCTCCTTTTCAGGGCTGATGTCGATGCCCAAGCCGGAGCATATGCCACCGGGGTGCTCGCCCTCATCACATCGGCCGCTGTCGCCGTTACGATCTCGGCGCGAAGCAGGCATAAACGGACCTGGCTTGTCTACCTTTTGATCTCTCTCGTATTTTTCTACACCACCGCATTCAATATCATCCAGCAGCCGAGCGGGATCCAGATCGCGTCGATGTTCATCTTTGCGATCATCGCAGCGTCATTTATTTCGCGTGCGTTGCGGACGACCGAGATACGGGTACAGAAGATCGAGTTCGATGCCAAGGCCCAGGAGTTTGTGGACGAAGCGGCCGAGGGCGAGATCCGGATCGTCACGAACCGCCGGGAGATTGGGAATGTAGGCGAGTACCGGTTCAAGGAACACGAGAAGCGGATCGACAACCATATACCGGCGACGGACCCGGTCTTGTTTTATGAGATCGATCTCGGCGATGCCTCCGAATTCGCGGGCGAATTAAAGATTCGCGGGGTCGACATTGACGGTTACAAGATCCTCAGGACCGAATCGCCGGCCGTT
>CAMLKY010000508.1 GCA_946480545.1 uncultured Acidobacteriota bacterium | reverse complement strand
GGAAGAGAATCTGACACTTGAGAGCCCGAACGTGCGTCCGCAGATCCACGAAATGCTCGTTAACAATCGCAAGCAGTTGCTCGCGGCGTCTTACCAGGCGATCGCCATGAACGAAGCTAAGATCGAGAACTTCCTGGCCAAGAAAGTGGTCGATAATCCGAATGAGCTGAGCGGTGCACGTCCGGCGGTCGCGGCGAATTCGAATACGGCCGCTCCGGCAGCAACGGCTCCTGCGAATTCAAACACGGCGCCGGCGACGAACGCGAACACCGGTACGAACACGGCAGCGAATACGAACCGACCGGCTGCGAATGCGAACGCTGGAAACCGGTAACTTTACGATCGCGTTCGCCGACTACGCGGGCGCTTGATGCTTTGAGATCATCGCTTAATTCTGTAGCCGGCATCCGGGATGTCGGCTACTGTTTTTTATGCTCTTCAGGCTTTCTAATGTAGAGAAGTCGTACGGTGGGACAGAGATCCTCCGCGGCCTCTCTTTCCAAATAAACCCGGGCGAGAAAGTCGGGCTTGTCGGTCGGAACGGTGCCGGTAAGACAACGGTCTTTCGTCTCATCACGGGCGAGGAAGGCGCCGATGAGGGAGATATCGTATCGATGAACGGTCTGAAGCTTGGGCTTTTGGGCCAGCACGTCGACTTCGAATCCGGCGAGACGGTCCATACGGCCGCGCTGTCGGCATTTCAAGAGATACACGACATTGAAGCCGAGATGCGCACGCTCGAGAAGCGAATGGAGACAGACCACTCCGATGAAGTGCTGGAGAAATATGCCGAGCTTCAGCACGCTTTTGAGCTCGCCGATGGATTCTCCTATTCCGCCCGCGCCGAATCGATCCTCATGGGAATGGGTTTTTCACCCGACATGTGGTCTCACCAGGCGGATAAACTCTCGGGCGGGCAAAAGAACCGGCTCGGTATGGTCAGGCTTCTGCTTTCCGGTTCGGATGTTCTCCTGCTTGATGAACCTACGAACCACCTCGATGTGCACGCCGTCGAGTGGCTTGAGAATTTTCTTCACGAATTCGATAAGGCGTATGTAGTGATCAGTCACGATCGATATTTCCTGGACCGAACCGCCAGCCGGATCATCGAGATCGAAAACGGCCGAGCTGTTTCGTACAAGGGAAACTACTCGAAATTCGTGGTCGAACGCGAGCTTCGTCGCGAGCAGCAAAAACGCGAGTACGAAAACCAGCAGGCGATGATCGCCAAGACGCAGGAGTTCATCCGGAGAAATCTTGAAGGTCAAAAAACGAAGCAGGCAAAGTCGCGGCGTAACATGCTCGAGCGACTCGAGCGGGTAGATGCGGTTGCGTCAGAGAGGCACGGTGGGAATTTCGGGCTGAAGAAGGTGGAACGCACCGGGAACAATGTGCTGACCGTCGAAGAGCTTGCGATCGGATATGGAACGAAGCCGCTTGCGTCGAACATTAACTTCTCGCTGCTGCGCGGTGAGGCGCTCGGAATAATCGGCGGTAACGGGACGGGAAAGACTACTCTGCTTCGGACATTGCTCGGTCAGATTCGTGAGCAGGACGGGAAGGTCCACTGGGGCACTAAAACTGACATCGGTTACTACACGCAGAACCTCGACGACCTCGAGCCCCGGAACGAGGTGATCCAGGAGCTCCGCCGCGTCGCTCCCTTAGCGGACAGTGGAGAGCTCCGCAATTTTCTCTCGCGTTTCCTGTTCTTTGGTGAAGACGTATTTAAGCGCGTAGGCGATCTTTCGGGTGGCGAGAAGGGAAGACTTGCCCTCGCAAAACTCATCTATTCTCGAAAGAATGTGCTTATACTCGACGAGCCCACTAATCATCTCGACATCCCGGCCCGGGAGGCCCTCGAGGCCGCGCTTGCTGAGTATGACGGAACAATAATCACGGTCAGTCACGACCGGTTCTTCCTCGACAAGATCGCCACGCAGATCCTGGCGTTTGAAGATGATCGTGTCGATGTCTTCAACGGCAATTACACGGAGTATCACGATTGGCGGGAACGCACGGCTCTTGCCGGAGTTAGGACGGAAATAGACGAGACGAAGATGCTCGCTTCGGTGGAGTCTGGCGGCGAAGCGGCAGAGTCAGGTTTAAGTAAGAACCAGCGTGAACGACTGGAAAAGCGCATCGTTGCTATCGAAGGTGAAATTTCCACGTGTGAAGCCGAGCTCGCTGAGATAACAGCGGAGCTTAGCAGTCCCGAAACGGCCGGGGATTTCGAACACCTGCAAAGAGTGACTGAAAGGCTTAAAGCGAAGGAAGGCGAAATTCAGAACCTTTACGATGAGTGGGAGTCAGTAACTAAACAGTTGGGCTGACGAACCGGAACCTGCGCCCGGCGGCTCACACGCCGGTCAGAACATTGTTGAACCATAGTGGCCGCCGCTTTCGGATTGCCCGAGCTCACATGACCGTTTACGACTCCAATCTATAATTCGGCGCTTCTTTCGTTATGATCACATCGTGGACGTGCGACTCACGGAGACCGGCTGATGTGATTCGAACGAAACGTGCGTTTTCCTGCAGCTCCTTTATGGACCGGCATCCCGTATAACCCATTCCGGCTCTGAGTCCGCCGACCAATTGCGTGACCATGTCGGCGACAGTGCCTTTATAAGCGACCCGCCCTTCGATACCCTCCGGAACGTATTTCGAATCAGCCACCGTACCTTCCTGGGCGTAGCGGTCGCTGGAGCCTCGTTTCATCGCGCCGATCGAACCCATCCCG
>CAMLKY010000507.1 GCA_946480545.1 uncultured Acidobacteriota bacterium | reverse complement strand
ACCGATAGCCACGCGACCAAACCGAAGATCCCGGCGGCCAGAATGCGGCCGAGGAACGACCATGCCGTCATCGAGATCACGAATGCGGCCGCGAGACAGGCGAGGATGTTCGAGACTAACTCGGTCATGAGCATGCTCGGCGGCATTGGCTCACCGCCGGTCGGATGATACACAAGTATGCCGTTGGGTCCGGATTTGTACTTCTCTGTCCACGCCGCCTGCTCCGCCTCATTTGCCGAATGCCCGCCTTCCATCCCCGGATAGAAGTAAAGTCCTGGCTCGGGAATATTCGACTTCATCGCGGCCATCACCGACGACTCGTTCGGCAGCGATTTGACGCCTACCTCGCCAAGCGGCAGAACAGTGTGAGAGAAAGCACCCCAGAAGAACAAGATAAGTCCGCCGACTATGCCGGCAAGAACTACACGCATAAGAAATCCTCCTTAAGCAGTCTGCTTCATTCGTCCACCCAGGATCGTCAACGGTATCAAGAGTGCAAGAAAAATGATGTGGTACCAGATTGGCAGATAGCTCCACGCCAACGCCTCGACCGCGGCGCCGAAGAGCACGAGCAGGATCCCGAGATAGAGCGGGGCTTTCCTATTCTCGCCCGAGACCATCGCGGCAAGAAACCCGGCCATGATCGAGATGACGGCCGCTCGCAGTAAATGCATGAACAGGATAGTCGTATCCGGTGTGAACGGGGTCTTATTTACCATCGCCGCCTGAAACGCGTATTGATGATTGCCATACCACGACGGCGAGATTGACATAAAGATCTGGTCGCTTCCTACCCAGAGGATCGACCATGCGATAAAGCCTGCGATGATACCCAGAATGATTCTCAGCATTGTTCCTCCCAGACAAAAACGGACAAGCGAAGACGTGATGACTCCCCTTGTCCGTATCTAATTTTCGGTGGTTGTTTTGGTGAACTCGCGGCGATTATAGACGGAAAGTGGTGAAATAGTAAATGGTAACGCCAGCGAGACTGTTAGAACCATGGGGTAACGACCGGTCTTTTCGTGTCTTTTTTGTGTGCTTCGTGTGATTCGTGGCTATCTTTCCTCCACCTCCCTAATGGTGCGATATCCCGAGCGCAGGAGAACCACGAAAAACACCAATCACACTAAGCAATACAACGACAACGACGAACCAGTCGCGATCAAGCAGCATCATGACGGACCGCAGGTTGTTCCTGATCTGATGTATACTTTGACGCTGGTATGACGGTAGTTTTCCTCTTCATCATCATACTTTTCACCTCATCGTCGGCATTGGCCCAGTGCCCAAAGGTCACGATTGTTGGCCCCGCGGGTGTCACGGATCCGGGAGACAAGATTCTTTTTCGAACAGAGGTCTCGCATGTCGGCCCGAGGGTTGACTATCAGTGGTCGGTCAGCTCAGGAACGATTGTCTCGGGCCAGGGCACGCCGGAAATCGAGGTTATGACCGATGCCGTAATCGGCGGAACTAATTTAACGGCAACAGTCACCCTGAAAGGTCTATCCCCCAATTGCGAGAACTCTGTTTCAGAGACGGCCCCAATTGCAGCGAGACTCGAATGGGAAGCATTGGATGAATGGGGACCTATAAAGGACAATGACCAGCGAAGCCGGCTAGATAACTTGTTTGCTGAGCTGGCGAATAACCCGCATCAGATTGGACTCATCGTGTTGATAGGTCCAAAAGGAAAGTATCGAACCATTGGAAATCGGAGAATGAAATTGATCATGGATCACGTGAGATTCCGAAACTTTGATGCAGACCGGATTTGGTTTTGTGTTGAGCAGTCGGACGTGCAACGTACTAGGATTTATCGGTTTCCTCCAAATCTGAAGGGACAGATTCCCTGCGAAAGCTGTCAGATAATAAAAGGCGGTGATCTCTAGACCACCGCCCCTGACACTGATAACTGAGCACTGATCACTAACTACCTGATCTCCAACTCAAACGGCAGCATCAGCATTGCCTCGCCGTTCTTCATTCGGTCGAATAGCTCGACATATCTGAGAGCTCGGCGGGCGTCGGCCGGGAGTGACTCGGCTAGAGCGATCTTTGCTTTGTTCTCGGCCGATGTTTGTGTTTCTTCCGGATCGCCAAAGATCGTTTCGAAGAACGGTCGCGGAGCAGGGAAGACCACACGGCGGACGTCTTTGTCGGCGGGAAGATTCGCGAGCTGCTTTGCGAGATCGATCGCTTTCTCCAAACCGCCAAACTCATCGATCAGGCCGTTCTCCTTCGCCTGCGTTCCTGTCCAGACGCGGCCCTGACCTAGCTGGTTTGCACGTTCCTGGTCCATTTTTCTGCCCGCCGCAACTTTTGGAATGAAATTATTGAAGTAGATGTTGTTTGCACCTTCCTCCATCTTCGTCCGCTCTTCCGGCGTCCACTTTTCTGTCTCGCGGAAAATGCCGGCGTTCTTGCCGCGCATCACATACTCGTTGGTGATGCCGAGCCAATCGTAGAAACCTTTGACTACGGGTTTGCCCATGAATACGCCGATCGACCCGGTTATGGTCGTCGGTTCGGCGACGATCTTGTCGGCGTTGCACGCGATGTAGTATCCGCCCGAGGCCGCAACATCCGACATCGAGACGATAACCGGTTTACCTTTCTTCTTCGCATTTTCGATCGCGTTCCACATCAGGTCGGACGCGAGCGCCGATCCGCCCGGGCTGTCGACGCGCAAAACGATAGCTTTGATCGAATTGTCGGCTGCCGCGTCGTTGACGGCTTTGACGATC